>NZ_BAAGZP010000008.1:608512-833729 GCF_054778355.1 Saccharopolyspora tripterygii
TGGCGCCGCGGGCGGGGTCGCCGCGGGCGCGGCCGTGGGGGCGGCGGGCGTTGGCATGGGCATGATGCCGATGGGAATGATGGGCGGAATGCTCGGCCAGCAGCGAGGTGCCGGGAACCAGGAGCGGCAGAACTCCTCGCGCTTCAAGTCCAACCCGGAGGACCTCTTCGGCTCGACACCGGACGCGCCGCCGGCGGTGTTCGGCGAGCAGTCGAAGCCCGACCAGCCGCAGGCGGACGGGAAACCGGCTCAGACGAGCCCGGAATCCCAAACCTCCCCGAACAGGCTGAACCTCCCCTCGACGCTCCAACCAGCCCCGCCCAGGCCCTCCATCGACGAAGCACTCACCCCACCCGCATCCCCGAGAACCCCCACATCCCCGCAGAGCACAACCCCGAACGCCCACTCGGATTCCAAGACCAACCCGGTTCCCAAGAACACCCAGGCCACGAAGAACAGCTCGGAGCCACAGGGAGCTCCGGCTGCGAAGGGCGCCCCGGAGGCGAAGAGCCCACCGGCTGAGAAGGCCGACCCGGACTCGAAGTCCCCATCCGCCAAGGCGAAGCCGGCGTCGAAGCCGGAGACGGCCACGGCGGACGTCGGAGACGCCCCACCTCCGAAACCCCGAGGCTGAACCCCACTCCTGCGCTCGTCTACCCGAACCACGAACGGGGCATTTCCCAGTTTTAGTCCAAACTGAGCGGACATATCGGGCGCAGAAGGTCCTCGGTTTGGACTAAGGAGTCGTTTCAGAATGCGGCGGAGCCGCTGTTTCAGGTGTGGGACTCAGCTGGCACCGCCGCGGGTTCTCACACGTCGTCTGGCGAGTACGCCGCGACGCCGTGTATTGGCATACATCAGGAGTGGCGCACGGAGTCCAGGCGGCGTGTGAGGTTCCGCTACCCGCACCGCCAAGCAAGGTGATTCTGCAACGACCCCTAAAACTGGGAAATGCCTCGACACGCCCACCGCGAGTCGCGGAGCACTGCCCCTGGCAGCTGGATCAGGTCTTGGGGAATGGGAAAGGGCCGCCTCCCGGAGGGAGACGGCCCTTTCCCTTGTGAGCTTTGGCTCTGCGAGCTTCCGGCCTTCCGGCTTCCGGTCTCCGGGTTGCCGTCAACTGTGGTTGGTCAGCGGTTCTGGCGTGCTCTGGCTCTGACGCTGCGGACGGCGTTGGCGAGGAAGGCCGTGAAGACGATGCCCGCGATTCCCGCTCCCGCGCCGCCGATGGCGACGATGATGGCCGGGAAGTCCTTCTGCTGCAGCGCGTCGGCCGCGAGGTGCGTCGGCTTCTTCGGTGCTTCCTGCTTGCCGTGCTCGGCCGGGACGACGTCCTGCAGCGCCGCCATCGGATCGATCATGCCGTAGCCGACGATGTCGTTGCGGCCGTTGGCCCCGCCCGGGTGCAGCGCGGTGGTCTTGATCCGCTCCATGACCTGCTCGGGCTTGAGGGTCGGGTACTTCTCCTTGATCAGCGCTGCGACGCCGGAGACGTACGGAGCGGCGAAGCTGGTGCCCTGGATCGGGCCCATCTCGCCCTTCTCGCCCTCGGCGATCTGGCTGACCAGCCCGTTGCCGTTCGTTCCCGGGTCGATCGCGATCAGGTTCTCGCCGGGAGCGGCCACGTCGACCCAGGGGCCGGGAACGGTGAACTCCGAGGGCGCGCCCTGCTGGTTCACCGAGGCCACCGTCAGCACCGAGTCGTCGAACCACGCGGGGAGAACCGCCGTCGACGGGCTGCCGGGGGAGTTCTTCTGGCAGTTGCCGCCGACGTTGCCCGCTGCCGCGACGATCACGATGCCCTGGTTGTTGGCCCTGATCACCGCGTTGTGCAGCATCTGGTTGCCCTTGTCGCTGTAACTGCTCGCTTGCGCGATCGACTGGCACGACGACTGCGAGATGTTGATGACCGTCGCGCCCCTATCCGCGGCGAGGTTGATGGCTTGGGCCATCGTCTCGGTGGTTCCGACCGTCGCGTTGGTATTGTCGTCCACGAACAGGTTCGAGG
Source organism: Saccharopolyspora tripterygii (assembly GCF_054778355.1). Classification (NCBI taxonomy): domain Bacteria; kingdom Bacillati; phylum Actinomycetota; class Actinomycetes; order Pseudonocardiales; family Pseudonocardiaceae; genus Saccharopolyspora; species Saccharopolyspora tripterygii. Next base: position 610,521 of record NZ_BAAGZP010000008.1, read on the forward strand.
TCTGCCGGATCGACAGGATCTGCGCGTCCGGCGCGACACCGACGTAGCCGGTCTCACCGCTCTGGTCGGGGTCGGCCGAGATGATGCCGGCCACGATCGTCCCGTGGCCGTCGCAGTCCTGCGTACCCCGGCCGTCCGAGGTGATGGCCGTGCCGCCGGACTCCACGGCACCTGCTCCCAGCAGCGGCTGTTCGTTCACACCCGTGTCGATGACGGCGACTTTCTGGGAGGCGCCGGTGAGCCCGAGCTCGTGCGCCCGCTCGAAGCCCAGGACCAGCTGGCTCCAGGGCTTCTCGGGGATCGTGCTGCCGGGGCTGCCGTTCATGCAGCCCTGCTTCTGCGGGAAGTTCTGAACCTTCAGCGAGGACCCGGTCTGCTGACTGGGATCCAGCCTCGGCGGCCCGACCTGCTGCGCGAGGGCCGGTGCTGCCGGTCCGCTGAGCCCGAGGACGCCCACCGCGGCGCACAGCGCGAGACCGCGCCGTGCGCCGCGAGAGCGGGGGTGCTTGAAGCCCATGTGCGAGATCCCTCTTAGAAGTTCAGGTTCAGGTCGCGGATGGCCATGTAGAGGTCCATCGCGGCCAGCGCCAGCGGGAGCACCAGGGCGATCAGGACGGCTTCGAGGATGTCGACCATCCGGCGCTGCACCGGCGAGAACCGGCGGTTCGGGAACACCACGCCGAAGATCACCGCGAGGCCACCGAGGATCAGCAGCGGCGGGAACACGGCCGCCACCATCACCGGCTCGTCGGCGACCTTGTAGAGCAGGCCGATGGCGATGCCGGCGGAGGCCAGCAGACCGTTGAACAGCAGTGCCAGCGCCTGGCTGCCGTTGGCGTAGTTGCGGCCCCGCAGCAGCAGGACGGCGGCGACGACGACCGCGAAAGCCGAGCCCCAGACGGGGTTGCTGGCGGCGGCGACCATCGCGCCGATCGCGGCGACGACACCGCAGCCGATGATCAGACCGGTCATGTACTGGTGGGCCAGTCCGGTCTGACGCTCGATCATCCGGTAGTCCGGGAACCCGGAGTCTTCCTTCAGGTCCTCGGCGCTGCCCGGGACGTGCGGCAGCGGCAGCTTCGAGAGCTGGATGGTGATGCGCGGGAGCAGCGAGATGCCCGCGAGCGCCACGGCGGCGGCACCGGCGGCGACGCTGGACGCGTTGACCGCCTGGAAGATCGTCGCGACCGCGAAGGCGAGCGTGCCGAAAGCACCTGCGGTGGCGGCGGCGATGAAGGTCACGATTCCCGTGCCCATCACCATGATCGCCACCGAGGCGAGGATGAAGGCCAGCGCGCTGCCCAGCAGCAACCTCGGTTCCAGCGTGTTGCCGGGAACCATGTTGAAGCCGGCCACGAACGCCATCGGCAGACCGCCGGCTCCGGCGATCACGGTGCCGGTCGTCGCAGCCCCGTAGGCGCGGGCGACGACGGAGCCGATGCCGGTCGCGAAGATCGCGACGACGGTCGCAGCCACAGCGGCCACCAGCTGGAAGACCACCGCGGTGGTTCCCTGGATGACGGTCGGGTGCAGCATCCCGGCGGGGCCCGCGAGGCCGAGCGCGGCGGCCGCGGTGATGAGACCCAGGGCACCGGCGACGTGGCCGACCTTCCTGGAGGTCTCCTTGGTCCACGGGCGGTAGCTGCCCGGTTCGGCCTCCGCGAGCGCGTCCACGACGTCGTCGTAGAGCGGCGGCGGCGGGTCGTCCGACCGGCGGCGCAGTTGCAGGATGTCGCCGTCGACAACTCCCTGCGAGGACAGCGACTGACTCGGATCGAGGGCCGCGCTCTCACCGAGCTTGGCCAGAACCCAGCCGCCGTGCCGCGAACCGCCGTCCGGGGTCATCTCGCGGGCCATGTCCAGAAGCATCGGCAGAAGATCTGCCACCGATACGTCCGAAGGCAGCGCCAGGTCGATACGAGTTGTAGGCGCCACCACCGTCACGCGGCTGAACACCGTGGTCCCGGTCGCCACTTGGGCCCCCTACTCCCTGAAAGTTGATTGCCTTGCATTCGTTTGTCGAGGGCTCGATCCAACCAAGCCGGGTTTTCTTGTCGAAACCCACCCGCCCGGTCGGAGAGCGCCCCTAGTATGGCCACACCGACCGTCCACGGGTGACGGGTTTGGCGGAACTCGTATCAACTACTTGATATCTGGTTGGTCACGCTGAGCCGCACCCCGCCATCCAGAGCTGCGCGACAGTGAACAATGCTGGCTGCGAGTTCGACGAGCACCGGAGGTCTTCTGGTGTTTTCAGGCACGTCTGAGAAAGGTTGTTGCGTCCGGTGAGCACGCTGCAGTTCAAGCGAACGCCACGCCTGGCCGCTCCCAGGCCACCGGGCGGGGAGGTGCACCTCGAACCACCGCCTGAGATTCCGCGGACCATCCCCGGCAACATCGTTCAGAAGGTCCTTCCCGGCCTGATGATCGTGGCATCCCTGGGAATGATGGCCTTCATGTTCACGCGGGCTCAGAACAACCCGATGATGATGATGATGCCGATGATGATGCTCATCTCAACATTCGGGATGATGGCCGGCGGTGGCAGGGACAGCGGCCAGAAGAAGGCCGAGATGGACGAGGACCGCAAGGACTACCTGCGGTACCTCGGCCAGATGCGGGACCGCGCCCGCGAGGCCGCCGACGAGCAGCGGCTGGCCCGCGAGTGGGTGCACCCCGACGCGCAGACCCTGTGGTCGCTGGCGGCGGGCAGCCGGCGGATGTGGGAACGGCGTCCCAACGACAACGACTTCTGCCAGGTCCGCGTGGGCCGCGGTTCGCAGCGGTTGGAGACCCGCCTGGTCCCGCCGCAGACCGGGCCCGTGGACGAGCTGGAGCCGATCACCACGCTGGCGCTGCGCCGCTTCGTGCGCGCGCACTCGCTGGTGCAGGACCTGCCGATCGCGACCTCGCTGCGCGGTTTCGCCGCGGTCGGGCTGCAGGGCGAGAAGGAGCTGGTGCGGGGTCTCGCTCGCGCGATGATCTGCCAGCTGGCCACCTTCCACACGCCCGAAGACGTGATCATCGCGGTCGCCAGCTCCGGTCAGGCCCGCCGCGAGTGGGAGTGGGTGAAGTGGCTGCCGCACGCGCAGCACCCCACCGAGACCGACGGCATCGGCCAGATGCGTCTGATGGCGGGTTCGCTGGCCACGGTCGAGAGCATGCTCGCCGAGCAGCTGGCCGACCGCCCGCGCTTCCAGCGCAACGCGGCTCCGCCGGACGGCCAGCCGCACGTGGTGATCCTCATCGACGACGCCGAGATCAGCCGGGAGGAAGCCCTCTACGTGGAGGGCGGCCTGGCGGGCGTCACCATGATCGACCTGTCCGACCTGCTGGGGCCGCTCACGGCTCGCCGCGGCATGCGGATGGTCGTCGAGGAGGAGCGCATCGGTGCCCGCGGTGGGTCCGGTGTGGAGTGGTTCGGCAAGCCGGACTCGCTGACGATGGAGGAGGCGACGTCGCTCGCCCGCCAGCTCGCCCCGTACCGGGTGGCCGGTGGACCGGCGCTCGACACCGACTCGGGCAGCTACGAGCCGCTGACCACGCCGCTGAACTACATCGAGCAGCTGGGGCTCGCCGGTGACGTGGTCACCTTCGACCTCAACGAGGCGTGGCGCCCGCGTCCCACCGACGACCTGTACAAGGTCGCGATCGGCCCTGGTGAGCAGGGCGAGGTCGTGCACCTGGACATCAAGGAAACCGCGTCGGGCGGCATGGGCCCGCACGGTCTGTGCATCGGTGCGACCGGTTCCGGTAAGTCGGAGTTCCTGCGCACGATCGTGCTGGGCCTGATGGCCACTCACTCGTCGCAGATGCTCAACTTCGTGCTGGTCGACTTCAAGGGTGGTGCGACCTTCAACGGGTTCGACACCCCGCACGTGTCGGCGTCGATCTCCAACCTGGAGGGCGACGGCTCGCTGATCGACCGCATGCAGGACGCGCTGGCCGGTGAGATGAACCGCCGCCAGGAAGTCCTGAACAAGGCGGGCGCGAAGAACGTCTGGGACTACCGGAAGATGGCCGAGGCGGGCGACGAGCATGCCCAGGAGCCGCTGCCGGCGCTGTTCGTGGTCATCGACGAGTTCTCCGAGCTGCTGTCCCAGCAGCCGGAGTTCGCCGAGCTGTTCGTGATGATCGGTCGTCTGGGTCGTTCGCTGCAGGTCCACCTGCTGCTGGCGTCGCAGCGGCTGGAAGAGGGCAAGCTGCGCGGCCTGGACTCGCACCTGTCCTACCGGATCGGTCTGAAGACCTTCAACGCCGCGGAATCCCGCGCCGCCATCGGTGTTCCGGACGCCGCTGACCTGCCGGCCACCGGTGGTCACGGTTACCTCAAGCACCCCAACGGCATGGACCGCTTCCGCGCGGCATACGTCTCGGGCCACCTGCACCAGACCAGCGGTCGTCGTCCGACGATGCTGGGCGGGGCTTCGCCGGTGACCGGTGAGAAGATGCCGCGCTACTTCATCCCCGACTTCATCGAGAAGCCTCCGGAACCGGAGACCTCCGAGGAGCCGGAGGTCAAGGACGAGTCGCAGGACCCGGAGTACACCGACTTCCAGATCATCGTCGACAAGTTCAGGAAGATCGCTGCTCCGCCGGCGCACCAGGTCTGGTTGTCGCCGTTGGACGCACCGGCCACCTTGGACACCTTGCTGCCGCCGCTGCAGTCCACCGATGACCGCGGCTACACCGCCGCCGGCTACTCGGGCAGCTCCCGGTTGCAGATCCCGATCGGCATCATCGACGTCCCGTACCACCAGCGTCAGGACGCGATGACCCTGGACCTGTCGGGTCAGGGCGGTCACGGTGCTGTGGTCGGCGGTGTCGGTTCGGGCAAGTCGAACACGATCCGGACGATCATCGCCTCGGCGGCGCTGACCCACACGCCGCAGGAGATGCAGTTCTACTGCGTCGACCTCGGTGGTGGTTCGCTGACCACGCTGCGGGGTCTGCCGCACGTGGGTGGTTACGGTTCGCGTCGCGACCCGGACACGGTGCGCCGGTCGATCGCCGAGCTCAAAACGGTCCTGTCCGAGCGGGAGGGCCGGTTCCAGCAGCACGGCATCGAGGGCATGAACGACTACCGCAACCGCAAGCGGCGCGGTGAGTTCGAGGACGACCCCTACGGCGACATGTTCCTGGTCATCGACGGGTGGCGGGCGTTCCGCGAGGAGTTCGAAACCCTCGAGCAGGACGTGCTGAACCTGGCGTCGAACGGTCTGGCCTTCGGTGTGCACGTGCTCGTCACGGCGACCCGCTGGGCGGAGATCCGGCCGGCGATGAAGGACCTGATCCAGACGCGCATCGAGCTGCGGCTGGGTGACCCGAGCGAGTCGGAGATCGACCGCAAGTTCGCGGTGAAGGTCCCGCAGGGTCGTCCGGGTCGCGGCATGCACGAGTCGAAGCTGCACTTCCTGACGGCGTTGCCGCGTGTGGACAGCGAGAACATCGGTGACCGCGTCGAAGCCGAGGCGCAGGCCGCCGAGGAGGATCGCCGTCCCGCCCGGATGGGCTGGGAGCTCTACAACGACGACGTCTCCGAGGGCGTCGCCGACCTGGTCAACCGGGTCAAGAGCTCCTGGAAGGGGCGTCCGGCCCCGCAGGTCCGCCTGCTGCCGGAACTGCTTCCCTACCAGCAGCTCCCGCGTCCGGAGCAGCAGCCGAACCCGAAGCTGGTGCCGATCGGCATCAACGAGGACGGTCTGCACCCGGTCTACCTGGACTTCCGCGCCGAGCCGAACTTCTACGCGTTCGGCGAGCGGGAATCGGGCAAGACCGCGCTGCTGAAGAACATCGTGCGCGGCATCACCGAGCGCTACACGCCGAAGGAAGCGCTGATCCTGCTGGTGGACTACCGGCGTTCGATGCTGGGCTTCCTCAACTCCCACCTGCTGGAGTACTCGGTCAGCGCGGATCAGCTCAAGGCCAACGTCAAGGACGTGTGCGGCTCGCTGAAGAAGCGCATGCCGGGACCGGACGTCACGCAGGAACAGCTGCGCGACCGCTCCTGGTGGAAGGGCCCGGAACTGTTCGTGGTCGTCGACGACTACGAGCTGGTCGCGCCGCAGGGCAATAACCCGCTGGCACCGCTGGCGGAGTTCATCCCGCAGGCCTCCGACGTCGGTCTGCACGTCATCCTGGCGCGCAACTCCGGTGGCGCGGGGCGTGCGCTCTACGAGCCGGTCATCGGCAAGATGCGCGAGACCTCGGCGCCCGGCCTCGCGATGAGCGCCAACAAGGACGACGGCCAGCTGGTCGCGAACATCAAGTCGCGTCAGCTGCCGCCGGGCCGAGGCACCCTCGTCAGCCGCACGCTGCGAGGCGGACCGCAGATGATCCAGACGGCCATGGTCCAAGAGCAGCAGCAGTGACCTGAAGCCGAAGAAGAAGGCCTCCCCCGGTTCCGACCGCGGGAGGCCTTCTTCGTGCGCGAGGTGCGGCAACCCCCAGTTTTAGTCCAAACCGAGGACCCTCGATGCCCGAAATGTCGGATCAGTTAGGACTGAAACCGGGGCCTGGCGAGCGGCCGGCGAGACGTTGCCAGCAGTTCATGCAGGTGGGTTCGAAGATCCAGGCGATCTCGTCGACGTCGTGGAGCTTCGTGGCCTCGACCTCGGCGCCGCAGTAGGCGGTCGCGGTTCCCTCGGGGGCGAGCTTCGTGGCGGCGATCGGGAACGCGTGCCGCTGCCCGGGAACGGGCCGCCAGACGTAGGTCAGGTATTCGGGCATCGGAACTCCCCAGTGAGATCGTTTTGGCAAGATTGCCAGCCGCGATCAGGCTGATCAATTACACGAAAGAGGGAGGTCAGGAAGGCCCTTCTTCGCTCGTAAGCTTGTGTTCATGGCTGACACCCCGAGGGCGCGTGCGCTCGCCAAGGAACTTCGCGCCGCGCGAACCGCGAGTGGTCTGACCGCACGCGAGCTGTCGCAGCGACTCGGCTGGTCCGAAGCGAAGGTCAGCCGCCTCGAAACCGCGCGCCGCGGAATCCACGTCGAGAGCGTCGAGGCGATCCTCAAGGTGTTGAAGGTCAACGGCTCCGAACGTCAACGGCTGATCAAGATGGCCCGCGAGATCAGGGAGCCGGCGTGGTGGGAAGTCGGCAGCGAGATTCCCGAACAGCTGACCGCGCTCCTCGACGCCGAGCAGAGGGCGAAGCGCATCACCAGCGTGCAGCTCAACCTCATCCCCGGCGTTCTTCAGACCGCGCAATACGCACGGGAGATCATGACGCTCTCCGGGGTTGATCCGGCAGATGTGGACGAGCAAGTGCCGATCCGCCTGAAGCGCCAAGGGATTCTGACCCGCTCCAACCCCGTCGACCTGCGCGTCTTCGTCGACGAGATGGTGTTCGCGCGGCCGGTCGGCGGAGCGGACGTGATGGCGGAACAGCTACGACATGTGCAGTCGGTGAGTCGCGCGGAGAACGTGGAGATGCGGGTGCTCCCACGATCGATCGGCGCACATGCCGGACTGAGCGGCGCGTTCGTGCTCTTCGAGTTCGATCGTTCCCGGCCCGTGGTCTACATCGAAGCTCGTCGTTCGGGGGCCTTCATCGACGCACCGGACGATGTGAGGCTCTTCCTGGATTCAGTCGGATTGTTGGAATCTCAGGCATCCGGATCGTCCTCCTCGCGGGCGATACTCGACTCGTACGTTCTGAAGTACGAGAGCGAGGCGACATGACGAGCGAGTTAGCCGGCTGGAGGAAGTCTTCCCGCAGCGGTGCCGAAGGTGACTGCGTCGAGGTTGCGGTGGTGACTGAGCGGGTGGGGGTTCGGGACTCGAAGGACCGCGAGGGCGGTGTGCTGGAGTTCTCCCGACGGCGTTGGGTCGATTTCGTGATGGGGCTGCGCCGTTCCCGGTGAACCTGCTCGGCTGTTCGGTCGGTGTGTGATCCAGCTCCCGCAAAACCGTCCCCGATGGCGGCGCCCGACTTGTACTCTCTGCCTTCGTGATCGCTCGGATGAGTGACGTTCATGATCACGAACGTGGAGGGGCACTCGATGACCACCGGGATGGAAGGCTTGGCCGCCGGCGCCTCAGCGCTGCAGGGGCAGTCGGACGGCCTCCGCGCGGCCGTCGACAACGGCCAGCTCGTCATGGACCCGGAACGGGCCGAGGCCGTCGCCAAGGTCTACGACGAGAAGGCCGATGAGATTCAAGACACCATCACCAAGGCTCAGCGACTGGTGCGGCGCGGGGTCTACGGCGATTGCTTCATCGGTGATCAGCTTGAGCAGAAGTTCAACGACAAGGTGACTGGTGGCGACAAGGGGCACGGCGCCGCCGTCGGAGAGGCTGGACTCACTCCGATTCTCCGCAAGACGGAGGGAATTCTGCGTGACATGGCTCAGACGTACAGGGATTCTGCGCGTGACATGCAGAACGTCGATGAACACAACGCCCAGAACCTCCCGAAGGTCTGATCTGATGGTGGGTATGCGTACACGATCTGGAGTCGCAGCCGCTCTTGCCGCTGGCGGTCTGCTTATTGCTGGTTGTTCGGGTAGCGGAAGCAGCGGAGCCCCTGCACCGGAACCCACACCCGATCTCCTTACCAGCTTCGATCCGTGCAGTGTCTTGTCGCCGGAAGAGATCCAGTCATTTGGTGCTTCTCCCGAGGGAGAACCAGCTGATCAGGAGCTTGGTGAAGCCGGGTGCGACTTCAAGGGCGGCGATTTCAACTTCGGTGTCTTGAAAGCAGGGGACGGCAACGAGGCTTACTGGCAGGGGCAGCGAGCCCAGTTCGACAAGTTCATGCCGAATCAGGTGGGAGATCGAGCCGGCTTCTCGGGTATCTCAGCCGGTGGTGCGGGGCAGGGCGTCTGCAGCCAATTCATCTATGTCGGCAAGGGTTCGGTGATCGTGGACGTGACTTATCGCTCGGACAAGGTGCAAGGCGACGAAGCCACCTGTGCCAAGGCGTTGGAGATCGCTCAGGTCGTCGAGCCGAAGCTGCCGAAGTAAGAACTGTCGAGGGGGAACGACATGGGGAACGGGTTCACCGACTTCGTCGGCGACCTCGGCACGTCGGCCAAGGATGCGGTCGTCGGCATCGCCGGGGGTGAGACCTCCTCGCAGGAGGAAGCCCGGCTGGCGCGGGAGGACGCCGCCAAGGCCGGGCGCCAGGATCTGAAGGCGCTCACCCAGGAACAGCAGAACCTCCAGCTCAACGGCCACGACCCCACGTCGATCACCCAGCAGGACAACTGGCAGAACTGGGACCAGGCGCGCCTGGCCAGCCAGCTCAAGCCGTCGTTGAACCCGGAGCAGATCGCGAAGTCCGGTCATGCGTGGGAGAAGTTGGGCAACGACATCGCCGAGATCTTCGGCGACCTCGACGCCAAGGCTCGTGCTGCCGCCGGTGACGGGATGCGTGGTCAGGCCGCTGAGGCCGGGCTCAACGCGGCGAAGCCGTTGCAGGAGTGGGGTCGTGCCTTCGGCGACTCCGTTCGCGGAACGGGCCTGAAGATCCAGGAGGCCGGGGTCGCCGCCGAGCAGACCAAGGCTTCGATCCAGGAACCCGCCGGTTACGACGGCACGCGCGCCGCGATGTCGGCGATGGTCTCGCCCGTTGGCGGACTGATGGACGGCGCTGCGCAGATGCGTGAGCAGAAGGAAGCCGATCAGCAGGCCCGCCAGGTCGCGGAGAACGTCTACGGCAAGGGCTACCAGGGCGTCGACTCCAGCACTCCGACGTTCCCGCCGCCGGTGAACCCGCTCGCTCCGCCGCCACCTCCGCCTGGCGGCGAGACGCCCGGCGGTCCGGGAACCGGCACCGGGACCGGCTACTCCGGCAGCGGATCCGGGAGCGGTAGCGGCAGCGGGTCCGGAAGCGGCTCGGGTTCGTCCGGCTACAGCGGTGGTTCCGCTCCGGCGCAGAGCAGTTCTCAGTGGGCCTCGCCGTCACCTGCCGGTCCCCCCGGCATCGGTGGCGGTGCGCAGCCCGGCACGACCCCGCCCGGGGCGGGTGGCCCTGGCGCCGGGTTCGCCGGCGCCATGCCGCCCGGCGCAGGTGCGGGCGCAGGCGCTGGTCGCGGGGCCGGAGGCATGGGTGGCGCTCGTGGTGCCGGTGGCGGCATGGGTGCCGGAGGCAGGGCCGGCGGTGGCATGGGCGCTGGTGGCCGCGCGGGAATGGGCGGACTCGGCGCAGGTGGCGCTGCCGGTGGTGCCGCAGGTGCGGGCGCGGGCGGTCGTGGCGCCGGAGGTGCCGGTGCCGGAGCGGGTGCCGGCCGCGGCGGCCAGGGCGGCGGAGAAGACGCCGAGCACGAGCGTCCCTCGTGGCTCGAAGAGCAGGAAGACATCTGGATGGACGACATGCCCAAGACCGCGCCTCCGGTCTTCGGCGAGTGACGAGGGGTGGGGGGAAGTTTTCATGAAAACTTCCCCCCACCCCATCATCTTCAGTTAGCTGGGGGAGGAAGCGTGTCCGAGCGTTGGCTGCTGCCACCGCTGTGGTTCGACCTGTGCTGGGAGATCGGCGGGTTCGACGAGCACCCGTTCCCGATCTCCGTTCGCTCGCACGGTGAAACGCTCGAAGAGCGTGCCGTGCTTCGCCAGCGGGCCGTGCCTGAACTGCAGAAAGCCGGGCTTCTCGCGCAGACCGGGTTGACCCAGCGGTTCGCGGAAGTCCTCGGCCAGCTCGCCAAACCCGGCTTGTGGATCGAAGGGCTGTGGATGCCCGACGAGACGACCGATTCCCCGTTCCGGCTGCTGTCGGTGGCCACCGAGCAGGGCGCGCTGCTGCTCGTCCAGCAATCCGGGGACACCGAGAACTACGGCGGTGACCTGCGGATATCGGTGATGCCGAGGACATCGGTGGGCGCGGCGGCGGTGCAGGGCATGCCTCCGGCTCCGGTCGGCAAGCGCCCGCGCCTGGCCGTGCCGTCGGCCGACGTGGTCGCGCAGAAGTCGTCGGACGACTTCGAGAACATCGATCACATGCAGTCCTCGGGCCCGCGCAAGGCTCCCGCCGCTGAAGCGCTGCGGACCTTCGTGGAGGCCCCGCACCACCGGGACGGTCAGTTCACGGCGAACCTCCGCGACCGCTTCGGCCGCACCCACCGCTCCGCGGTGCTGAAGTGGTTCGACGCCAGGGAACCGGACGGGCGCTACGGCCTCACCCAGGCGCAACGCCCCGGTGTGGGCCCGGAGCTCGTCCTCGCGGGCCTCGGCGCACCGGAACTCATCTCGGCCCTCGACAACCGGGTCGCCGAAGTCCGCGCCCTCGCCAAGTCCTGACCAGGGCGGTTCCAATTTCGCGCGAAATTGGTACCGCCACCGATCACACACCGTCGTCGGCTGGTTGCGGGAGGATGTTGGTGCGTGGGCGCCCGTGGGCTCTAGGGTGCTCAGTCGGGGGGACGGCACCGCCGGGACGGCGGGGCTGGATGACGACGTCGCCGCCGGCGAGCGCTTCGGCGACGGTGAATGGAGTTCTGGGTGTCCCTGCACGTCTCGATCGACTTCGGCACATCGAGCACATGCACGGTGGTCTCGGTCGGCGGCGCCGAGCCACAGGTGGTCGTCATCGACGGGCAGCCGTTGGTGCCTTCGGCCGTGTTCGCGGCAGCGGATGGCACGCTGTTCGTCGGGCACGAGGCCGAGCGGCAGGCGGCGGTCGACCCCGCCCGCTTCGAGCCGCACCCCAAGCGCCGCATCGACGAGGGTGAACTGCTGCTCGGCAGCACCGTGCTCAAGGTCGGCGACGTCATCCGCGCCGTGCTGCAGCGCGCGGTCGGCGAGGCTCGCCGATTCGCCGGTGGCGCTGCCGTCGACCTGCTGGTCCTCACCCATCCCGCGGACTGGGGTGCGGTGCGCTCGGCGGAGCTCCGGCAGGCCGCGACCGGCCTCGGCAAGGAGATCGTCCTGGTGCCCGAACCGGTCGCCGCGGCCGTCTTCCACTCCGCGGGCAACGGCCTGCCCGACGGCGGTGCGCTGGCCGTCCTCGACCTCGGCGGCGGCACGGTCGACGCATCCGTGGTGCGCAAGCAGGGCGCGTCCTTCCAGGTCCTGGCGACCAGGGGAGAACCGAACTTCGGTGGCGCCGACATCGATCAGCTGCTGCTGGAGCACGTCGGCAAGCTCGTCGGCGGCGTCGATCCCGACGCGTGGCGCAAGCTCGTCGAGGGCCGCGAGATGCCCGATCGCCGACGCCGCCGCGTGCTGCGGCAGGACGTGCGCGGCGCCAAGGAGACGCTGTCGCGCCACGCCTACACCGACGTCCCCATGCCCCCGCCGTTCTCCGACGCCCACGTCACGCGCGCGGACCTGGAGAAGCTCATCGCCGCACCGCTGGCGAAGGCCGCGGATCTCGTGCTGACGACGCTGCGCGACGGGCAGGTCGCGCGGCGGCAGCTCGCCGGGGTGTTCCTGGTGGGCGGTTCGAGCCGGGTGCCGATGGTCGCGCGGCTGATCCACGAGCGGACCGGCGTCGTCCCGGCGACCCTCGACCAGCCCGAAACCGTGGTCGCCCGAGGTGCTTTGCGCGCCGTGCGGCTCGACCCGGGACGCAGCGGCGGCCTCGCACCCACCGGGGCCTGGGCGGGCACGACGGTTCGCGACTACCCGGTCCCCGGTCACCAGCCCACCAGGGGAGATTCGGGCAGCCATCCCAGGCCGGTGGTCATGACCGGCGACGAACCGACCCGGCCGGTCACCAAGCGGCCGAAGCTCAAGCGCAAGCGGAAGGCACCGTGGCTGGTCGGCGTCGGGGCGGTGGTGCTCGCGGCGGTGGCCGGGATCACGGTGCTGCTGCTGTCCGGTCAACGGCCGCAGGCCGAACCGCTCGTGCCCGCGCAGCAGACGGCGAAGTACGACTACCGGTTCGCGCATCCGGGCAGCTGGCGCGACGTGGGTGGCGATCCGGCGAAGTTCCAGACGCTCATCGAACCGGGCGACGGTCCGCAGGGATCGCTCATCGCGGTCGAGGAGGGGCGGCTGACCTTCGACACCGACGGCGACCGGACCCGCGCCGTCCAGCTGCTGCGCGGTGAGTACGAGAAAAGCGTTGCGGCGGGCGAGAAGTTCTCGCTGTTCACGCCGTCCACCAGCTTCGCCGGACGAGACGTCGTGTACTACCGGGAAACCCTGCCGGAGGCGACGGTCGAGTGGTACACGCTGTACAAAGGTCAATTCAAACTGAGCGTGGGCTGCAAGTACGGACCGGCTGGGAAGGACGAGGTCGTTCGCGCTTGCGAACAGGTCGTGGGATCCCTCGTCGTTCGTTGATGCATTTGCGAACGGACTCCATTCGGCGGAGCCACGTTTCAGGTTTTCGCAACCGCAAAACCGCCGGTGACCTGCATGTTCCAGATTTCGCGTTTACAACAGCAACGGCTTGACCAGAAATCCAGGACAACGGGGAACCGAACGTGGCAATGTCTGCGTCGCAGGTTCATCAGAGCTTGATACCGAGTTTGAAGGGGGTCATCCAGAGATGGCTGGAATTGGTGCGGACACCGAGGCGATCCAGCAGGCGTCGGTTGACATCGACGAGGCGCGCAACGCCGTCGAGCAGGCGCTGCAGCAGCTGCAGGGGCAGCTCGAAGGCCCGGTCCAGAACTGGAAGGGTGCCGCCGCCGACGTCTTCCGCAAGCTGATGGAGCAGTACGAGCAGAGCGGCAAGACGATCATCCAGAAGCTGGACGAGCTGGGGCAGAACGTGCAGTCCTCGGGTCAGGACTACGCGCAGGTCCAGGAGGAGCAGGCGCAGGAGATCTCCAAGATCACCAGCATGCTCGACGGCTGATTTCGTTCTACCGCGTGTCGCAGATTCCACATTTCTTGAGCTAGACGTATTCGAGGGGACAGGTAATGAGCGAGATCAACGTCAACTTCGCGGAGCTGCAGCAGGCTTCCGATGACTTGCAGCAGGCCGCCCAGAAGATCCAGGGCGAGCTGGACGACCTGGAGGGCAAGATCCAGAAGCTCGTCGCCACCTGGGAGGGCGAGGCCGTGGCTTCGTACCAGGAGGCTCAGCGCTCCTGGGACCAGGAGGCGGCCAAGATGCAGGAGACCGCCGCGAAGATGGGCATGGCCGTGGGTGCGGCCAACGAGTCCTTCCAGGCGGGCGAGAAGAAGAACGCCGGTCGCTTCGGTGGCTGAGCTCACCTCGCACTGATTTCCACGACGATGGCTCCGGGGTTTTACTCCGGGGCCATCGGCGTGCCCGGCGGATGATCTCCATTTGTGGAGGTCCGATCGGCTTTGCCGGGGTCCCCGCCGGGGACCGGCGAGCATTGGCTATGCTGGTTCCGGTTATCTGCCAGGTCAGAACCTCGAATTAGCAACCGAGGACCCGTTTTGACCGGGCCAGAAGCCACCAAGTACCCTCATTCTTTGTTGTGCGGTGCGCGGCTGCAGTTCGCGCCAGCGGAACGGACTCGCAAAAGCGGGTCTCGGTCCCGGCGGCGGTACTGGCGGACGTGCCGGTTCCACGAGAAGACCTCGTGCGGACCGACCGGCGTGATCGAGACGGGCTCCGCACTGACGATTCCGACGCGAACGACGACGAGGTAGACCCGTGCGCACGTACAGCCCGAAGCCCGGCGAGGTGACCCGCGCCTGGCATGTGATCGACGCCGAGGATGTGGTGCTCGGCCGGTTGGCAACTCAGGCCGCGACGCTGCTGCGCGGCAAGCACAAGCCGACCTACGCGCCGCACGTCGACACCGGTGACTTCGTCGTCATCATCAACGCCGAGAAGGTGGCCCTCACCGGTAACAAGCGCGACCAGGCGTTCCACTACCGGCACTCCGGGTACCCGGGTGGTCTGCGCAAGCAGTCCTTCGGCCAGGTGCTCGACTCGCACCCCGAGCGGCTGCTGGAAAAGGCGATCAAGGGCATGCTCCCGAAGAACAAGCTCGGCCGGGCCATGGGCAAGAAGCTCAAGGTCTACGCCGGCCCGGAGCACCCGCACCAGGCCCAGAACCCGCAGGCGTTCGAGATTAAGGCGAAGGTCGAGAAGTGACTGACGAACTGCAGCAGGAAGAGGCAGTGAACGCTGCCGCGGAGGAGACGGCCGAGACCGTCGCCGCTGACGAGACGGCCGAGACGGCTGACGCTGTCGCCGCGGACGACACGGCCGCCGACGAGGCCCCGGCTCCCGCCCCCGTTCCGGTTCCGGTCGGTGGCGCGGTGCAGACCGTCGGCCGCCGCAAGGAAGCCGTGGTCCGCGTGAAGCTGGTGCCGGGCTCCGGCCGCTTCAAGCTCAACGGCAAGACCCTTGAGGACTACTTCCCGAACAAGGTCCACCAGCAGCTCATCAAGGAGCCGCTGGTCACCGTCGAGCGCCTCGAGAGCTTCGACGTGCTGGCCACCCTGCGCGGTGGCGGCCCCTCGGGTCAGGCCGGCGCGCTGCGCATGGCGATCGCCCGCGCGCTGACGGTCTTCGAGTCGGAGGACCGCCCGGCGCTGAAGAAGGCCGGCATGCTCACCCGTGACGCGCGGGAGAAGGAGCGCAAGAAGTACGGCCTCAAGAAGGCCCGCAAGGCGCCGCAGTACAGCAAGCGCTGACGCGAACCCCAGCATCACCTGCGGGAGCAGGTTTGCCCACTCGGGCGAACCTGCTCCCGCAGTCTTTTCACCCTCGGTCCCAGTTTTAGTCCAAACCGAGCCATGATCATGTCCGAAATGTCGGCTCAGTTTGGACTAAAACTGGGACCGAGGCCTCACCAGTGCGCCGGGACACTTCTGCGACGACTCCTGGAGTGGGGAGTTGGCGCGCGCGGGGACGCTGTGGAGTGCCGGATGACCGGTTGTGCGAGGCTTGTCCGAGGACCGGTCGCAGACACGAGGAGGACTTGCTGCTGATGGCTCGGTTGTTCGGCACCGACGGTGTGCGCGGATTGGCCAACGGCGATCTCACGCCGGAGCTGGCGATGGCGGTGAGCTCGGCCGCCGCTCGCGTGCTCTACGACCGCGACGACTCCCGGCGCCGGGTGGCGCTGGTCGGCCGCGATCCCCGGGCCAGCGGCGAGATGCTCGAAGCAGCCGTCGTCGCGGGTCTGACCTCCGCGGGCGCGGACGTCCTGCGCATCGGCGTCCTGCCCACCCCGGCCGTGGCCTACCTGGTCAAGGAGCTGGGCGCGGACATCGGCGTGATGATCTCCGCTTCGCACAACCCGATGCCCGACAACGGGATCAAGCTGTTCAGCGCGGGTGGCAACAAGCTCCCGGACGCGATCGAGGACGAGATCGAGGCCCGCCTCACCGAGGATGTCGAGCGCCCCACGGGCGTGCACGTCGGCCGAGTCCGCGACGTCCCGGACGCCCTGCGCCGGTACACCGACCACCTGCTGATCGCGGCTCCGCACCGGCTCGACGGCCTCAAGGTCGTCGTCGACTGCGCCAACGGCGCGGCCTCCGAAGCCGCCCCGGACGCCTACCGCCGGGCCGGCGCCGAGGTCGTCGCCATCAACGCGGACCCCGACGGGCTCAACATCAACGACGGCGTCGGCTCCACCCACCTGGACGTGGTGCAGGCCGCCGTGATCGAGCACGGCGCCGATCTGGGCATCGCGCACGACGGTGACGCCGACCGCTGCCTCGCCGTGGACGCCGCCGGTGACGTCGTCGACGGCGACCAGATCATGGCGATCCTCGCGGTCGCGATGTGCGAATCCGGCGAGCTGGCGGACAACACGCTGGTCGCGACGGTCATGAGCAACCTCGGCCTGCACCTGGCGATGCGCGAGCACGACGTCTCCTTGCGGACCACCGCCGTCGGCGACCGCTACGTGCTGGAGGAACTGCGCTCGGGCGGTTACTCGCTGGGCGGCGAGCAGTCCGGGCACGTCGTGCTGCCGGGCCACGCCACCACCGGCGACGGCCTGCTGACGGCGCTGCGCCTGATGGGCCGGATCACGGCGACCGGCACCGACCTGGCCTCGCTGGCCAAGGTCATGCGCCGGCTGCCCCAGGTCCTGATCAACGTCCGCGTCGCCGACAAGGCGGCCGCCGTGGTCGCACCCGAGGTCGCCGCGGCCGTGGCCGAGGCGGAGGTCGAGCTGGGCGAGACCGGCCGGGTCCTGCTCCGCCAATCCGGCACGGAACAGCTGGTCAGGGTCATGGTCGAGGCGGCCAGCGAACAGCACGCCCAGGACGTCGCGGACAAACTGGCGAAGATCGTCTCCGCAATTCGGTGATCTTTGTGATGTGAGTCTCCACGGAGCCCGAATCTGTGAGACCCTGCTCACATGGGTGCCATCGTCGTCGCCATAGCCGTAGGACTCGTTGCCGTCGGGCTCGTCGTCGGGATCATCGCGCTAGCCACGCTGATGATCGTCGGCCTGAAGGCCGTCAACACAGCTCACGAGGGCCGTTCCTGGTACGTCAACCGGCGGCAGTCCAAGGTGTGAG
The DNA here is from genome assembly GCF_054778355.1 of Saccharopolyspora tripterygii. Classification (NCBI taxonomy): domain Bacteria; kingdom Bacillati; phylum Actinomycetota; class Actinomycetes; order Pseudonocardiales; family Pseudonocardiaceae; genus Saccharopolyspora; species Saccharopolyspora tripterygii. The sequence continues at coordinate 627,883 of NZ_BAAGZP010000008.1, forward strand.
CGTCCGATGCGCTTCCTCGGCGACCTGTTCACGGTCCTGATCGTCCCGCTCCTGTGCATGCTCGTGGGCGCGCTGATCTTCGCGGTCGTCCTGGCGCAGGGCTGGGGTCTGCACACGCTCGTGCAGTGAACACCGCCCGTCCGCACCTCGCGTTCGTTAGGCTCGCGAGGCGATCACGGCCGGACGGAGGTAGGGCGCAATGGTCTTGATGATGACGGGAATCGGGCTGGTCCTCGGGATCGGGATCGGGTTCCTCGTCGGATTCCTGGTGTTCCGGAACAAGCAGCAGAGTCCCGGTTATCCGCAGCAGGCGCAGTTCGCCCAGCCCCAGCAGTGGCAGGCGGCACCTCAGCAGTGGCAGCAGACGCCGCCGCAGTTCCCTCCGCAGCACGGCTACGGTCAGCAGCCGCGTCCGCCCCAGTGACGGCGCTGCACCCGTCATCTTCGTCGCCGTCACCGGAGGAGAATCTTGATCGAGCTCGTCATGGGGCTTCCCGTAGGCATTGCGATCGGGTTCCTGATCGCGTTCCTGGTCTTCCGCCAGCGTTCCGCTCAGCAGGGCTATCCGCAGGCGCCGCAGCCGTGGGGACAGCACGTGCCGCAACAGCAGTGGGGTCAAGCGCAGCAGCCGCAACAGCAGTGGGGGCAGGCGCAGGCCCCGCAGCAGCCCTACCCGCCGCAGCAGGGCTACGGGCAGTTCCCGCAGCAGTGATATCGATCCTGGTGACGAGAACAAGCTGATTGGGAAGACCTGCGGTTGGGGCCTGGCATGATGCGGGCCATGTGGCGCCCGATGCTTGCAATTCTCGTCCTGCTGCTGATCGCCGGTGTGATCACGCTCGTGGTCGTGCTCGCGAAGCGGCGGAACAAGCCAGGCCAGCAGCCCTACGGCCGGCCCCAGCAGTGGGGTCAGCAGTACCCGCAGCAGCCCTGGGGCCAACCGCAGCAGCAGTGGAGTCAGACACCCCAGCCACCGCAGCAGCAGTGGGGTCAACCCCAGCCGCCGCAGCAGTGGGGTCAAGCGCAGGTCCCGCAGCAGCCCTACCCGCCGCAGCAGGGGTACGGGCAGCCGCCTCAGCAGTGAGCGCCCGCCTTCGCGGATGCAAGCACCTGAGCCGTTTCGGCCGTTGCCGAGGCTGTTTCCTGCCAAGATGAGGAACCAGGCAGTCTTGGTTCACGTCGGAACCTGTGCTTGAGCGCTTCGAGAGCGACGGCAGGTTTCACTGATGGAGGGGGAAGGGTGACCGGGTTCGGGGCTAACGCCGGTGAGTTCTCATCGGCAGGTGGAAGTATCCGTGCGGCGGCGGATCCGGTCCGCGACCAGCACAGCAAGAACATCTCCGACATGGGCATGGGGCAGGCCGATTTCGGCAAGGCCCATGGCGAGAACTTCCAGCCGTACGACCAGGCCATGAAGAAGATCGGCAAGTGCGTCGAAAGCCTCGCCGCGAGCATGGACGACTTCGCCGGAAAGCTGGAGCAGACCGGATCCGGCTACGACTGGTCCGACGCCGACGCCGCCAGCACCGTCGGAAAGTCCGGGGGTAACTGATGGGCGACGACTCGAACCTTCCGCCGTGGGAGGACGTTAAGAAGGTCCTCGACGACCCGAACGTCTCGGATGACAAGAAGCGTCAGCTCGCGATCGCATACGGCCAGAACTCCGATGAGGTCTGGGGCAATGGCATCAATGACGAGGTCGAGCCCTACCTCGACAAGTACGACGACGGGTACTGGCGTCTTCACGGCGAGGGGTTTCTCAATTCAGACATCGAGCAGAACCTCAAGGACTCCTATAAAGACGCCAAAGACGAGTCCGACAAGGCTGCGAAGAAGGAGCAGGAGCACGACCAGGCCGTCAAGGACGGCAAGGGCAAGCTCGACGACGCCAAGCGCAAGTCCGAGAACGGCGAGAACGGCGGCGCCGGCGCCAAATCCGGTGATGAGCTGCTCGACGCCGGGAAACCCGGGCTGCGGTTCTTCGATCGGTGGATCCCGCTCTACGAGAAGATCGAGAACGACTACGGGGACAAGACCAAGGTTCGCAAGCTCGACCAGATCCACGAGCTGTACGACCAGCAGCGTCAACTCAACTTCGACAAGTTCGCCAAGAACATCGAGGACCTGAAGAACGCTGAAAAGGGCATGCGCGAGTCCGTGCAGACCATGTCCGACAAGCTCGGCGGCTTGTGGAAGAGCTGGACCGGTGGAGCGTCGGACGCGTCGCAGGACTTCTTCTCGTCGAAGTTCACACCGACCGCGCAGGAGCGCGTGATCCAGAGGGTCAGCGACTCCGCGTCGATGACGCAAGACACCGTGAAGTCGGTGTCATCGATGATCCAGGAGAAGGCGAAAGCCGCGCTGGAGCTCGACAAGTACTCCGAGCGCATCGGTGAGAAGGCTGAGCAGGACTGGGACACCACCATCACGGTGGCGAACGACACCGAGGACGACACCACGCTGCGCAAAGCTTGCGAGATCTGGGGAATCCCGATCGAGGAAGATTGCGGCGACTTGTCCGATGAGGCCAGGGACAAGATCAAACAAGAGTGTCACAAGGTCGTCCGCCACACCTTCGCCAAGTCGGTGGAGGAGACCTGCTCCGGGTTCGTGAAGATGTGCGAGGACACCAAGAAGCACATCGACGAAGCCTGGAAGAAGCTCAACGACGAGTTGGGCAAGGCCGAGGAGAACCCCTTCCAGAACCCGGGACCGGCCGACAAGGGCGGTGACCAGAAGCCCGGAGGACAGCAGCCAGGCGGTCAGCAGCCCGGTGGTCAGCAGCCCGGTGGTCAGCAGGGCGCCGGTGGCGCTGGTGCAGGAGGCGCCGGTGCCGGTGGAGCGGGTGCTGGAGGCGCCGGTGCCGGTGGAGCGGGTGCTGGTGGAGCTGGGACCGGAGCCGGTGGAGGAATGCCTCCCACACCGGAGATGCCCAAGCCCCCGGAAATGCCCGAGATGCCGCAGGTTCCGGGCATGCCCGGGCAGGGCGGACCAGGTGGTCCCGAGGGCGAGAAGGTCACGCTCGGCGAGGGCCAGAACGCGGTGACCGTGCAGGAACCGGGCGCCGACGGCAAGACCCAGGTCCAGCTGATGGGCCCGGACGGCCAGCCCAAGACCTACGCGGTCGACTTCGGCCAAGGCCAGCCGGGGCAGGTTCCCGGCCAGCCCCCAGCCGATCCCGGTGGTGTGCAGACCATGCCCGCCCCGGCGCCGGGAGCCCCTGTTCCGGGCGGATCTCAGGCGATCCCGGTCTTGGCAGGTCCGGACGGGCGCGCCGTCATCCACGAGGGTGATCGCACCATCACGCTGGAGCAGGGCCCCGGCGGTGAGATGAAGGTCAGCGTCGACAACGGCGGTGGCCAGCCACCGCTGAACCAGACGGTCGACTTCGGCGATGATCCGAAGCCGCCGACCCTCGGTGCGCCCGGAACCCCGCCAGGCGAGGGAATCGTCGGCGGTCCGTACCCGGCGGAGCGGCCGCAGTTCGATGTTCAGCCCGGCGTCCCACCGGTCGAGCCCGGGACCCCGCCGGCCGAGCCCATTTCCGCTGCGCCCGCACCTGATCTCGCCGGAGGCGGTGCGGCAGGCGGTTTCACGACCATGCCCGCGCCGGACACCAGCGGGTTCACCACGATGCCCGCGGCGGACGCGACCGGTGAGCCCGCTCCGGGCGCTCCAGCGGCGACCACGGCTCAATCGGTGGGTGTCGGTTCACCGGCTCCCAACGGCGGCGACGGCGTGCAGAACTCCTTCGCGAGCATGGCGGGCAACCTGTTCGGCGACGGCCCCGACAGCGCTGCCCCCGGACAGGCGGGTTCCAGCGGTCTCTCGTCGCTGGGCGGAGGTGACCAAGCTGGAGGAGCGCCGCACGGTGCGGGTTCGGCCGGGCTCTCCTCGCTCGGCGGTGACCCCGGCGGCGGTGGTCAGTCCGGTGGCGGTCAGAGCGGCCAGGGCGGTTCATCGGCGATGGGCGGCGGCATGATGGGTGGCGGAATGATGGGTGGCGGTCAGGGCGGCCAGCAGGGCGGCGACCAGGAGCGCACCAACGACAGCCCGTGGCGCACCGAGGGGCAGCTCTTCGACGACGGAATGGAGGCGTCCAACGTGCGCTTCCGGTCGGTGCTGGGTGAGGACCGGGATCGGTGAGCTCGGTGAGTACCGGTGAAGGGGTGCAGCGGTGACCGCTATCAGTGAGAACGCCAAGGCTTTCCGCAACGCGATGGAGGGCCTCGCGCGGGAGAACTCGGCCAGCGTCCGCGCTGTCGAGCAGAGCTGGGCCGATTCGGCGAAGGCCGCTGACAAGTCCGCGCAGGAGACCACGGAGAAGGGTCAGAAGCTCGTGGAGCGCATCCGCGAGCGCGCCGAGAACCTCCGCCGCGCGGACGAGAAGTCGGGCGTGCAGGAGATCGCCATCGGTGAGGAACCGGAGACCGTCGATCCCGATCCCGAGGTGGAGCGCTTCTCCCAGCAGCTCTACGTGACGCAGAGGAGCAAGGCGGAGGAAGCGGCTGCGACAACAGCGCAGTCGACGGAAACCCCGCCGCAGCAGGTTGGTCACGGGACGCAGCAAGGGAACTACGGCCAACAGGCCCCCCAACCCCCTGCGCCGCCGGACAACGGGTGGAACGTCCAGGCCGGCCGATTCGGCCGCCGGAACGAGCAGCAGGCGCCGCCTGCCGCTCCTCCGCAACCGCCGGCGCCGCCCAAGCCGGCTCCGCGGCGGAAACCTGCCGCGTTCGACGATGACGACGACTACGAGAACCAGAGCTGGTTGCGCTGAACGCGCTTTCGGGCCGTGATCCGCTGGATCACGGCCCGAGTCGTCACTGCTGCGGGTAGCCGCCAGGCGGTTGCTGCGGATATCCGGGCTGCTGCTGCGGGTAGCCCTGCTGCTGCGGCTGCTGGGGGTATCCGGACTGCTGCGGGAAGCCTTGCTGCTGCGGATAGCCCTGCGGGAAGTATCCGCCCTGCTGCGTGGCGGCTCCGCCGGGCTTGGGCTTGAACGTGTTTCGCACGACCGGGAGCAGGGAGAGCCCGGCGACGATCGCACCAGGCAGGAACGTCGCCCAACCGGCGAAGGGCGTGAGCGCTTCGAGGACCGTGTCTCCATCTTCCGGGTCCATGGTCATGAAGCGGAAGACGATGGCCCACAGCAAGTACGCGAACAGCAGGATCGCCCCGCCGAGCAGGACGAACGGCGAGATCCAGAGCCGGAGGATCAACAGCACGCCGCCGGCGATCAAGGCCAGGCCCCCGAGCCCGCCCAGCAGGATGTTGACCCACTGCGAGTCGATGCCGTCGAAGAAGATGTAGATGCCGGAGATGATCGAGATCGCGGCGGCGAGGATCCCGATGATGCGGCCCACGTTGGTGTTCTGCGGCTGTTGTGGATAGGCCTGCTGTGGGAACTGCTGCTGTGGATAACCCTGTGGATATCCGGCCTGCGGCTGAGGATGACCAGGCTGTTGGGGGTATGCCTGCTGCTGCGGATAGCCCTGTGGAGGCGGGTAGCCCGGCTGCTGGCCAGGCTGCTGGGGCTGGCCGTACGGAGGCTGCGGGGGAGTCATGGTGATTGATTGTCGCGCACCAGGTCACCGCTCGGGGAAAAATCGGCACTGCGGGCTCGCCGCAGCGCCGGGGCCGAGAGGCGGAACGGCGCCTCGCCCGTGACGCCGGTTCTACGCGGCGAGCTTGCCGTGGGTGTTGACCTGGTCGATGGTGCTGCCCTTGATGTTCTCGTTGAGCAGCAGGTCTCCTCGGCGGTCTCCTGCGAGGGAGCGGAGGAAGAACGCCGTGAGCAGGCCCTTGGTGATGCGCTGGGTGGTGTACTCCGGCTTGCCGTGCAGCAGCAGCTGGGACCAGTGGATGCCCTCGGTGAAGCCGAGGTGGGTCGCCTTCTTGATCGTGCGCAGCTGCACCGGGCCGCCCCAGGCGCGCGAGATCGGTTCGGCGTTGGCCACCGGGGGTGCCAGCAGGTCCTCGGCCGCCGCGAGGTGCAGGGCCGGGGCCTTGACCTGCGGGGCCGCGTGGAGCGCTGACGGGTGCGTTTCGGAGGCGGCGAGGGTTGCGACGGCCTTGATGCGCGGGTCCTCGGCCGCGGCCAGGACCGCGCAGCCGCCGCCCATGGCGTGACCGGCCGCGCCGAGCTTGTTCGCGTCGACGCTGATCTTGCCGTCGCCGAGCCGGACACCGGCCGCGATGTCCAGCGCCGTGCGCATGTCCTCGGAGTAGAGGCGGTGCGACGCCATCGGGCCGCCGTGGGTCGACGGCGTGACCACCACGATCCCCCAGCTCGCCAGGTGCCTCATCAGCGCCAGGTAGCGGCGCGGCGGCTGGAGCCAGCCGTGGCCGAACACGATCGCGGGCAGGCCGGTCCCCTTGCTCGGGGTGCAGACCATCCCGGGCAAGCCGACCAGCGCCAGGTCGCCGTGCAGCACCTCGTGCGGGCCGCGGCGGGACAACTCGACGAACGCGTGCTTCGCGGTGGGAAGCTTCTTGGCTTTGCGCGCCATGGTCGACAACGGTAGCCGATCTCCCTCCTCCCGCGCGTTGGACGCTACTTTCGTGGTCCTCCTGCCGGGCGGCGCTCGACCGACGATCTTGGTGACCGCTCCCGCCCGCGCGAGGCGACGTGGGTCACCAGGGCTCCGTCATGTTCCTCCCGGCCGGAATGGCTACCCTGACTCGCGTGTGCGGCATCGTGGGTTACGTAGGACATCGCCAGGCGCTGGAAGTCGTGCTGGGCGGACTCCGGCGACTTGAGTACCGGGGTTACGACTCTGCAGGCGTTGCGCTGCTCGACGGTGAGGGCGGCCTAGCGGTCGAACGCGCGGCCGGGGCGCTGTCGAACCTGGAGAAGAAGCTCTCCGAGAGCGACGACGCCAAGTTCCTGGGCAACGGCGGGATGGGGCACACCCGGTGGGCGACCCACGGTGCGCCCACCGACCGCAACGCCCACCCGCACCGGGACGCGGCCGGCCGCGTCGCCGTGGTGCACAACGGCATCATCGAGAACTTCGCCGCGCTGCGGGCCGAGCTGGAGGCCACCGGCGTCGAGATGACCAGCGAGACCGACACCGAGACCGCCGCGCACCTGGTGTCGGCGGCCTACTCGGCAGGTCCCACCGCCGGTGATCTCTCCGCCAGCGTCTGCGCCGTGGCCCGACGTCTCGAAGGCGCCTTCACGCTGGTCGTGACGCACGCCGACGAGCCGGGCACGATCGTCGCGGCCCGCCGCTCCTCGCCGCTGGTGGTGGGAGTCGGCGAGGGCGAGCACTTCGTGGCCTCCGACGTGGCGGCGTTCATCGAGCACACCCGCGACGCCGTGGAACTCGGTCAGGACCAGGTCGTCACCATCACCCGCGATGGCTACCGGGTCACCGACTTCGACGACAACGACGTCGAGGCCAAGCCGTTCCAGGTGGACTGGGACCTCTCGGCCGCCGAGAAGGGCGGCCACGACTACTTCATGCTCAAGGAGATCGAGGAGCAGCCGGGCGCGCTCGCGGACACGCTGCGCGGGCACTTCGCGGGCGGCCAGGTCGTCCTCGACGAGCAGCGGCTGACCGAGCAGGACCTCCGCGACATCACCAAGGTCTTCATCGTCGCCTGCGGCACCGCCTACCACTCGGGCCTGCTGGCCAAGTACGCCATCGAGCACTGGTGCCGCATCCCGGTCGAGGTCGAGCTGGCCAGCGAGTTCCGCTACCGCGACCCGGTTCTGGGGCGCGACACCCTGGTCGTGGCGATCTCGCAGTCCGGTGAGACCGCCGACACGCTGGAAGCCGTGCGGCACGCGCGGACCCAGCGGGCGCGGGTGCTGGCGATCTGCAACACCAACGGCGCGCAGATCCCGCGCGAGTCCGACGCGGTGCTCTACACCCACGCGGGCCCCGAGATCGGCGTGGCCGCGACCAAGACGTTCCTCGCGCAGATCGCGGCGAACTACCTGGTCGGCCTGGCCCTCGCGCAGGCGCGCGGCACCAAGTACTCCGACGAGGTGGCCCGCGAGTTCGACGAGCTCGCCGCGATGCCCGAGGCGGTCCGCGCGACGCTGTCCACCGTCGACCAGGTGCGCAAGCTCGGCCACGAGCTGTCCGGGTCGAAGGCGGTGCTGTTCCTCGGTCGCCACGTCGGCTACCCGGTGGCGCTGGAGGGCGCGCTCAAGCTCAAGGAGCTCGCCTACATGCACGCCGAGGGATTCGCGGCGGGCGAGCTCAAGCACGGTCCGATCGCGCTGATCGAGGACCAGCTCCCGGTCGTGATCGTGATGCCGTCGCCGACCGGCCGGGCTCTGCTGCACGCCAAGATGGTGTCCAACATCCGCGAGATCCAGGCGCGCGGCGCCCGCACGATCGTCATCGCGGAGGAGGGCGACGAGGAGATCAAGCCCTTCGCCGACGAGCTGATCACCATCCCCGCCGTGCCGACGCTGCTGCAGCCGCTGGTGTCCACGATCCCGCTGCAGGTCCTGGCCGCGGAGATCGCCCGAGCCCGCGGTTACGACGTCGACAAACCGCGCAACCTCGCCAAGTCCGTCACCGTCGAGTGATGTTCTCCCGGGGTGTCTGACCAGTTCGGCGAGAGGGCTCGTGATGCAGGGCGTGTGGACTCCTGACCAGGTTCGGGGTGCCGAGCAGCGGCTGTTCGCGCGGACCCCGGAGCCCGTCGTGATGCGCCGGGCCGCCTACGCGGTGGCGGTGCAGTGCGCCCGGGTGCTGGCCGACCAGACCGGCGGTGTGGCCGGCCGGCGGGTCGCTCTGCTGGTCGGCGCGGGGAACAACGGCGGAGACGCCCTGTGGGCGGGCGCGTTCCTGCGGCGGCGCGGGGTCGGGGTGACGGCCGTGCTGCTGTCGCCCGAGAAGACGCACGCGGCCGGGCTCGACGGGCTCCGCCGCGCGGGAGGCCGGGCCGTTCCCGCCGAGGGCGCCAACGCCGACACCTCCGGCATCGGGGCCGAGGCCTCCGACGCCGTGGAACGCGCCGACCTGGTCATCGACGGGATCGTGGGTCTGTCGGCCCGCGGCCCGCTGCGTCCCGTCGCCGCCGAACTCGTGCGCCGGGTGCTGGTGCCGATCGTGGCCGTCGACCTGCCCAGCGGCGTCGATCCGATGACCGGAGCGGTCGAAGGATCAGCGGTGTCGGCGGATCTGACCGTGACGTTCGGCGGGCTCAAGCCCTGCCACGTGCTCGGCACCGGTGCGGTGCGCTCGGGCGAGGTGACCGTCGCGGGCATCGGCATCACCGAGGAGCTGCCCGAGCCCGAGATGTCGTTGCTGGACGCCGCCGAGATCGGCGAGGAGTGGCCGATCCCAGGCCCGGAGGACGACAAGTACAGCACCGGGGTCGTGGGAATCGCCGCCGGATCGGCGACCTACCCGGGTGCCGCGGTCCTCGCGACCGGGGCGGCCGTGCAGGCCACGGCCGGGATGGTGCGCTACGCGGGCCCCGCCGCCGACGACGTGCGCAACCGCTGGCCGGAGGTCGTGGCGACCGGGTCGGTCGGCGACGCCGGACGGGTGCAGGCGTGGGCGGTCGGGCCGGGCATCGGGCTCGGCGCGAGCGGCCGCGAGGTGCTGCGGTTCGTCCTCGAATCCGGGCGGCCGGTGTGCGCCGACGCCGACTCGATCACGATCCTCTCCGGTGACGAGACCACGTGGGACTCCCGCGATCCGGACGCTCCGCTGGTGCTGACCCCGCACGCCGGGGAGTTCGCGCGGCTGGCGGGCGTAGGACCCGGCCTCGACCGGGTCGCCGCGGCCCGCGAGGCCGCCGCCCGGTACGACGCGTTCCTGCTGCTCAAGGGCAACACGACCGTCATCGCCGCACCTGATGGGCGGGTCCTGGTCAACGACGCCCGCCAGGCGTGGCCTGCCACCGCCGGGTCCGGCGACGTGCTCACCGGGCTCATCGGCGCGCTGCTGGCCACCGGCATCGAGCCGCTGCGCGCCTGCGGCTACGCCGCGCACGTGCACTCGCTGGCGGCGGAGCTGGCTGCGCACGGCGCCACCGGCGACGGTCCGCGATCCGAGGCGGGTGCGCCGATCGGCGCGTCGGCGCTGCTCGCGGCGGTCCCGCACGCGATTCGCGCGGTCCGCGACGCCGCGCTGCCCTCCTGACTTCACCCGCCCTGATCACCCGATGGTGGGTAGTCGCGTGCGAGTTGCCCGCCTCACGCGTCTCCCCAGTGCTGTGAGCTGGGAAAAGGCGTAGCGGGACGAAAGGCGGGATGCCGGATGTGGGACCATGGTCGAGCCATGAGCAACCAGCACGCGTACCGCGCCGACCTGCGAATAGACGTTGACGCCCTCCGCCACAACGTCGGTGCGCTCGCGGGCCGCGCCCGGGCCTCGGGCGCGCGGACGATGGTGATCGTCAAGTCCGACGGCTACGGCCACGGCGCGCTCACCGTGGCCAGGGCCGCGCTGCAGGCCGGGGCCGACCAGCTGGGCGTCGCGTCGCTCGGCGAGGCGCTCCAGCTGCGCGAGGGCGGGATCACCGCGCCGGTGCTGTGCTGGCTGTTCACCGAGGCCGACGAGTTCGGTCCCGCCGTGGCCGCCGACGTCCAGCTGTCCGCGTCCTCGCAGGCGACGCTGGAGCGCATCGTCGCCGCGGCTGCCGCCGAGGACCGCGTCGCGCGGGTCCACCTCAAGATCGACACCGGGCTGGCGCGCAGCGGGTGCCCGGCCGAGCTGTGGCCCGCGCTGGTCGAGGCCGCCGCCAAGGCCGAGGCCGACGGGCGCATCCGGGTGGAAGCCGTGTGGTCGCACCTGGCCTGCGCGGACGAACCCGGTCACCCGTCGATCGACCACCAGGCCGAGCGCTTCCAGCGCGCCCACGAGCAGGCGCGGGCGGCGGGGCTCGACCCGATCCGGCACCTGGCCAACTCCGCCGCCGTGCTCACCCGGCCCGACCTGCACTTCGAGCTGGTCCGCCCGGGCATCGCCGCCTACGGCCTGGACCCGGTGCCGCAGGCGGGGGACCACGACCTGCGGCCCGCCATGACCTTCCGCTCCTCGGTATCGCTGACCAAGCGCGTTCCCGCTGGTGAGAGCGTTTCTTACGGCCACTCGTGGACGGCGTCCGAGTCCACCAACCTGGCGCTGGTCCCGGTCGGCTACGCCGACGGCGTGCCGCGCAACCTGTCCGGTCGCATGGACGTGTGGCTGGCGGGCAAGCGGCGGCCGGTGCGCGGCCGGGTGTGCATGGACCAGCTGGTGGTGGACTGCGGCGACGACGAGGTCGTCGAAGGTGACGAGGTCATCGTCTTCGGTCCCGGTGATCGCGGTGAGCCCACCGCCGCCGAGTGGGCCGAGGAGCTCGGCACCATCCACTACGAGATCGTCACCGGCATGTACCGGCCGCGGGTGACCAGGACGGTCGTGGACTCCGAAGCGGGGACGTCATGACCGAAGCGGTTCGTTTTCTTCCGGGAGTGGGGCGCAGCGCACATTGCGGTGTGCAAGCCGGGCCGCGTTCTGTAACGATCTTCACGTTCCGCCGCCGGAACCGAGTGGAGGCGACGTGAAACCGGTGTGGCAGGCATTGGCCTGGACGAGCGGGGTGATCGGGGCCGCGATCACCGGCGCCGCCGTGGGCGCGGCCGCGCACAGCACGCGCGCAGCCGTGCAGCGCAAGGGCGAGGAGGCCTTCGTCGAGGAACCCCTCGGCAGGCTCCAGCCGGACCGGCACTCCACCGTCGCCGCCGACGACGGCGTGCCGCTCTCGGTGCAGGAGATCGGTCCTGCGTCCGGGGGTGATCCCGCGCTGACCGTCGTGTTCGTGCACGGCTTCGCGCTGGACTCCCGGTGTTGGCACTTCCAGCGGCGGGACCTGCCCGAACTGCTGGGGCCCAAGACGCGGCTGGTGCTGTTCGACCAGCGCAGCCACGGCCGGTCCGGCCACTCCAGCAAGAAGAACAGCACCATCGACCAGCTCGGCCGGGACCTCGACGCCGTCCTCCGCGCCGCCGCCCCGCGCGGCCCGATCGCGCTGATCGGCCACTCGATGGGTGGCATGACGATCATGGCGCTGGCCGAGCAGAACCCCAAGCTGTTCGCCGACCGCGTCCGCGCGGTGGGGCTCATCGGCACCTCCGCGGGGCAGCTCGGCGAAGCCGGACTGCCGCGCACCTGGCTCTCCCGCGCCAACCCCGTCCCGCGCGGCCTCGCGCTGCTGTCCGAGCTCAACCCGGGCCTGGTCGAGCGCACCCGCAAGATGGGCGACCGGCTGGCGTGGAGCATCATCCGCGCGCTGTCCTTCGGGGACCGCAAGGTGCCCCCGGCGGTCGTGGACCTGATGGCCGAGATGATCGGCGCCACCACCGTCGAGGTTGTCACCGACTTCCTGGAGACGATCAGCCTGCACGACCGCAAGAAGGCGCTCGCCGCGCTCAACACCTGCGAGGTGCTGGTGCTCAGCGGCGACGTCGACAAGCTCACGCCGTACTCCCCGCACGCCGAGGTCCTCGCCGGGGAGCTGCCGGACGCGACGCTGGTGAAGGTCGAGGGCGCAGGGCATCCGGTGATGCTCGAACGGCCCGGCCTGGTCACCGACCAGATCGTGTCCCTGCTGCGGCGTGCCACCGGCATGAAGTTCAAGAAGGGAACCGGGAGTTGAGCGCCGCGCTGAAGACCGTGGAACTGCCGCAGGAATCGGACACCCTGGAGTTCGGCCGCCGGCTCGGCGAAGCGCTCCGGGCGGGCGACCTGCTGCTGCTCGACGGGCCGCTGGGCGCGGGCAAGACCGTGCTGACCCGCGGCATCGCGGCCGGCATGGGCGTGGTCGGCAGGATCACCTCGCCGACGTTCGTCATCGCCCGCGTGCACCAGCCCGAGAGCGACGGGCCCGCGCTGGTGCACGTCGACGCCTACCGGCTGGGCGGCCTCGACGAGATCGACGACCTGGACCTCGACACCGACCTCACCGACGCCGCCGTGATCGTGGAGTGGGGCGAGGGCCTGGCCGACCAGCTCTCCGACACCCACCTGATGGTGCGCCTGCGCCGCCGCGAGGACGACGTCCGGGAACTCACCCTGGAGCCGCACGGCGAGAGCTGGTCGGAGCGGCTGGACGCGCTCACCGGGTGACCGAGTTCCTGGCCGGGTTCCCCGGTCTCCCCGCGCTCGCGATCGCCGGAGTCGTGCTGTTCGCCGAATCCGGTTTGCTGATCGGTGTTTTCCTGCCCGGAGCGGGAACGGTCCTGGCCCTGGGCTGGATCGCCGGTCAGGGCGCGCTGCCGGTGTGGTCGGCCGCGCTGGTGGCGTCGCTGGCCACGATCGCCGGGTGCCAGCACGGATTCCTGCGCGGCGCGCACCCCGGCGCGCTGAACCGGCGCTTGGTCGACCGGGTCGGTGAGCAGCGCATGCAGCGCGTCGAGTCCGCTCTGGACGGACGGGCCGAGCCCACGGCCGCGATCTCCCAGTGCTTCGCCGTCGTGCGCACCCTCGTGCCCCGGCTCGCCGGCCGGGCCGGGATGTCGCACCCGCGCTTCACGGCCTGCAACGCCCCGGTCGGCGCTGCCTGGGGCACGGGCCTGGCCGTGCTGGGAGCCTTCTCCGGCGAGGCCTACGCCAGGGTCCAGGCGGCGGCAGGGCTCTTCGGTCTCCCCCTGCTGGCCCTGGCGGCAGCCGTGCTCGCCCTCCTCTGGTGGACCCGCCGCAGGCGCACCTCCGGCACCCGGACCGAACCCGAGCGGGTGCGCCGCTGACGCCGTCTCACGCGGCACTACCGGATGAGGAGGAGCGCTCTGGTGTCGAGCATCGCTGTCACGTGGCGTCCTCTCGTGCGGCTTCGCTGCGTCGATCGGCGACGAGTTCGTCGGAGAGGGATTTCTTCCCGGTGAGCGTCGCGGCGAGCGAGGCTCGCACTCTCCGGGCCTTCTGCTCCCATGTTTCCAAGCGCAGTACGCCGTCAGGTTCGACCGTGATGTGGATCTTCGTGCCCGGCTCGAGCCCGGCTGCGTCTCGCACCTCACGCGGGATGGCCAGTCGACCCTGCGCGGTCAAGGTGGCTTCCGCCGAGACCGTGTCCTGATTCGAGTCCATGCGTCGATATGGCCAGGCCATCTCCATCACCTCAAGCCACTTCACCAGGAAGTGGCTTGAGGTGATGGCTGCGCCAGTGCGTGGTCCGGGTGGCGCGGGGGTTCAGTTGATCTTGCGGGTGCGGCCGGTCCAGTACTGGTCCCGGAGCTTGAACTTCTGCAGCTTGCCGGTGGCGGTGCGGGCGAGCGAGGTGCGGAACTCCACCGAGGTCGGGGCCTTGTAGCGGGCCAGGTGCTGCTTGCAGTGCTCGATGAGCTCCTGCTCGGTGACCTCGCCGCCGTCGGTGAGCACGACGAGCGCCTTGATCGTCTCGCCCCACTTCTCGTCGGGCACGCCGATCACCGCGACCTCCTCGACCTCGGGGTGGCTGAACAGCACGTCCTCCACTTCGATGGACGAGACGTTCTCGCCGCCGGTGATGATGACGTCCTTCTTGCGGTCCGAGATGGACAGGTAGCCGTCCTCGCCGATCGTGCCGCCGTCGCCGGTGCGGAACCACCCGCCCTGCAGCACCGACGCGGTCTCCTCCGGCTGCTGCCAGTAGCCGCGCAGCACCACGTTCGAGCGGGCGAGCACCTCGCCGGTCTCCGACGTCGACAGCCGCACGCCGAGCGCGGGAGCGCCCGCGCGCACGAGCTTCTCGGCGCGCTGCCCCGGGGGCAGGTCGTCCCACTCCGAGCGGCTGCGGTTGATCGTGAGCAGCGGCGAGGTCTCGGTGAGCCCGTAGATCTGGATGAACTCCCAGCCCAGCTCGGACTGCACCCGCTCCACGGTCTTGGTCGGCGGCGGGGCGCCGGCGACGATGATGCGCACCCGGTCCCGCCCGGGGATCTCGCCGTCCCAGTGCTCGGCTGCGGCGAGCACGGCGTTGACCACGGCCGGAGCCGCGCACATCACGGTCACCCCGTGCTGCTCGACCCGGCGCAGGATCTCCGCGCCGTCGACCTTGCGCAGCACGACCTGCTCGACGCCCATGCCGGTCATGCCGAACGGCATCCCCCAGCCGTTGGCGTGGAACATCGGCAGCGTGTGCAGGTAGACGTCCCGGTCGGTGACTCCGGCGTGCAGCGCGAACGTGGTGGCGTTGATCCAGATGTTGCGATGGGTGATCTCCACGCCCTTGGGCCGCGCCGTCGTGCCGCTGGTGTAGTTGATCGCGGCGATGGCGTTCTCGTCCGGCTCCCACGGCTCCGGCTCGGCGTCGAAGCGGTACAGCTGCGCGTCCGACTCGGAGCCGAGCACGAATTTGTGCTCGCACTCCACCTCCGCGAGGTGGTCGGTGAGCTCCGGGTCGATGAGCAGCACCTTCGCCCCGGAATGCTCGACGATGTAGGCGATTTCGTCGGCGGAGAGCCGGAAGTTCACCGGCACGATCACCCTGCCCGACCCGCACACCCCGAAGAACGAGGTCAGCAGCCGCGCGCTGTTGTGCGAGACGATCGCGACGCGCTCGCCGTGGGCGACGCCGAGCGCGTCCAGCCCCGCCGCCTGGGCGGCCGCCAGCTCTCCCATCCGGCGATAGCTGACGGCGCCCCAGGACTCGGCGGGCTGATCCGGCTCGTCCACGACGCCGGTGCGCTCGCCGTACACGGTGACGGCCCTGTCGATGAAGTCACGAACCCCGAGCGGTACGAACATGCTGACTCCTGCGCCTTGAGGACTTGATCGCGAGCGCGTCGGATGGCGCGAGGACCGCATCACCCCTGGTGAGGGCACTGCTGGCCCGGCGTCGCCACTGACGCATGGCGTGTGCGTACCTCATCGTGGCCATGACCACAATCACCAGCGGTCCGACGCGCTCCTCAGGCGGTGGCGCTGAGCTCGGTGGAGAGGTCCTTCGCGAGGCGCTGCATGTGCGGGATGATCTCGTCGGTGGTGATCCGCGTCATCCGGCCCTCCGGGCCCGAGATCGAGATGCCCGCGCCCGCCGGGGCTCCCGGGACGGCCACCGCGTAGCAGCGGACGCCGACCTCCTGCTCCCCGTCGTCGACGGCGTAGCCCTGCTTGCGGATGCGGCCGAGCTCCTCGTGCATCGACTCGACGTCGACGATGGTGCGTTCGGTCTGCGGGTTCATCGCCGTGCGGGACAGCAGCTGGGTGACCTCGTCGGTGGGCATGGTGGCCATGACCGCCTTGCCGACCGCGGTGGCGTGGGCGTCGACGCGTCGGCCGACCTCGGTGAACATCCGCATCGAGTGCGGTGAGGGGACCTGCGCGACGTAGACGATCTGCGCGCCGTCGAGCACGGCCATGTTCGCCGACTCGCCGGTGACCTCGGTCAGCTCCGCGAGGTACGGCCGCGCCCAGGAGCCGAGCGCGCGGCTGGCGGTCTCGCCGAGCCGGATCAGCCGCGGCCCCAACGCGTATCGCCGCGATGGTTGCTGCCGGGCGTATCCGCTGTTCACCAGGGTCCTGATGATGCGATGGATGGTCGGCAGGGGTAGTCCGGAACGCTCCGCGAGTTCGGACAGCGCGACCTCACCGCCGGCATCGGCCATCAGTTCCAGGAGCTCGAAGGTGCGGTCGACGGACTGCACCCCTCCGCCCTGGTTCGCCCGCCGTGGGCCAGTGGTCATCGCAGAACTCCCTCTCCCGGATCCAGTCGAAGTCTAGTTCGTGGTGCGTGCGCCAGCTCATGTTGCTTTCGACGCATAGTGGAAACTAACATCCACGATGCAGAATTTCATCTGGATGTTCTTCGCTTGTGACGAAGCCGCTCGCGGGTGCGGGTCGGCTCGTCACGCGGCAAGGTGAGCCATCAGCCACCGTCTGAAATCCGGCAGCAGAAAGAGGTGGACGATTCATGTCCGAAACGGCAGGGGTGAAGGTCCTCGGCGGCGCCGTGGAACGCGGTGACGAGATCCTCACCGCCGAGGCGCTGGAGTTCGTGGCCGGTCTGCAGCGCGCCTTCGGTGCGCGTCGCGACGAGCTGCTCGAGCGTCGCAAGACCCGTCGCGCGGAGGCCGCGAAGAACGGCCGCCTGGACTTCCTGGAGGAGACCAAGCACGTCCGCGAGGGTGACTGGCAGGTCGCCGCGCCGCCGGCCGACATCGCCGACCGCCGCGTGGAGATCACCGGCCCGACCGACCGCAAGATGGCCATCAACGCCGCCAACTCCGGCGCGAAGATCTGGCTGGCCGACCTGGAAGACGCCAACACCCCGCACTGGGACAACGTGGTGTCCGGTCAGGTCAACCTCTTCGACCTCGTCCGCAAGCAGATCGAGCTGCACATCCCGGGCGGCAAGTCCTACACGCTGCGCGACGACGTGAGCCACGCGGTGCCGCTGGTGCGCCCGCGCGGCTGGCACTTCGACGAGAAGCACATCGAGGTCGACGGGAAGCCGGTCGTGGCCGCGCTGGTCGACTTCGGCCTGCACTTCTTCCACAACGCCCAGGAGCTCATCAACCGCGGCAGCGGCCCGTACTTCTACCTGCCGAAGATGGAGAGCCACCTCGAAGCGCGCCTGTGGAACGAGGTGTTCACCCACGCGCAGAAGGAGCTGGGCATCCCGCACGGCTCGGTGCGCGCCACGGTGCTGATCGAGACCTACCCGGCCGCGTTCGAGATGGAGGAGATCCTCTACGAGCTGCGCGACCACTCCGCGGGCCTCAACGCCGGTCGCTGGGACTACCTGTTCAGCGTCATCAAGACCTTCCGCGACTCCGACAAGTACATCCTGCCGGACCGCAACGCGGTGACCATGACCGCGCCGTTCATGCGTGCCTACACCGAGCTGCTGGTGAGCACCTGCCACAAGCGCGGCGCCTTCGCCATCGGCGGCATGGCCGCGTTCATCCCGACCAAGGACGACTCCAACGCCGCGGCGATGGAGAAGGTCCACGCGGACAAGAAGCGCGAGGCCGGCGACGGCTTCGACGGTTCCTGGGTCGCGCACCCGGGCCTGGTCCCGATCTGCTTCGAGGAGTTCGACGCGGTTCTCGGCGACAAGCCGAACCAGATCGAGCGCAAGCGCGAGGACGTCAAGGTCACCGCCGACCAGCTGCTGGCCGTCTCGGAGACCCCCGGTGACAAGACCATCGAGGGCCTGCGCGCCGCGGTCGACGTCGGCATCCGCTACATCGTGTCCTGGCTGGGCGGCAACGGCGCCGCGGCGATCCACAACCTGATGGAGGACGCCGCGACCGCCGAGATCTCCCGCTCGCAGATCTGGCAGTGGCTGCACAACAGCGTGCAGCTGGCCGGCGGCCAGACGGTGACCCTGGAGCTCGTCCGGGAGATCCTGGCCGACACGGAGAAGGCGCTGCGCTCGGAGGCCGGTTTCCCGACCGACAACCTCTCCAGCGCGGTGGAGCTGTTCGAGCAGGTGGCTGTGGCCGACGACTTCGTCGACTTCCTGACGCTGCCCGCCTACGAGCAGATCGACTGATACGGCATCGCGGGGGCGCCGGGATCACCGGCGCCCCCGCTTTGTCCATCGAGGAGGGTGCAAGTGGCTGAAACGTCGTTGGACTCCGCAGAAGTCGCCCGGCGGCTCGCGCGCTTAACCGCGGTCGACGAGCACATGGCGCGGACCTACCCGGGTGCTCGTGCCGATCTGCAACCGGTGCACACCTGCTACGTGCCCGCTGACCGGGTCGACGCGGGAGTGCTGCGGGACTGGGCCGACGCGGCGCTGGCCGCGCTCGACGAGCACGCGCCCACGCCTTCGCGGCTCGCCGAGATCCTGGGCCTGGACGCGGAGATCGCCCAGGCCGTGCACCCGAGGGTCCGGGCCAAGCTGGCCGGTTCGCCCGTGCAGGACCTGCGGATCGACTTCGAGGACGGCTACCGGGCGAACGCCGAGGACGCCGACGCCGAGCGCACGGCGGCCGTCGTCGCCGACTGGCTGCGGGACGGCGTCGCACCGGCCAACTTCGGGCTGCGGGTCAAGTCCTACGACACGCCCGAGCTGCGCGAGCGCTCGGTGCGCACGCTCGACCTCTTCCTCACCGCGCTGCTGGCGCGCACCGGTGGCGTGCCCGACGGGTTCGTGCTGACCTTCCCGAAGGTCGTCGACGTCGCGCAGGTCGAGGTGTTCGTCGAGATCCTGGGCCTGCTGGAGCAGCGGTTCGGCCTCGCCGAGGGCGCGCTGCGCTTCGAGATCCAGGTGGAGACCACGCAGTCCATCGTGGATTCCGACGGCCGGTTCGCGCTGCCGCGCTTCCTGCGCGCCGGCGCCGGGCGGGTCACCGGGCTGCACTTCGGGACCTACGACTACACGGCCTCCTGCGGGCTGACCGCCGCCAACCAGCACCTCGCGCACCGCGCGTGCGACTACGCCCGGCACGCGATGCAGGTCGCCGCCGCCGGAACCGGGGTGTTCCTCTCCGACGGCTCCACCAACGTGCTGCCCGTCGGCGAGCAGGTCGTCAAGGGCTGGCAGACCCACTACGACCTGGTCCGGCGCTCGCTGGTGCACGGCTTCTACCAGGGCTGGGACCTGCACCCGGCGCAGCTGGTGACCCGCTACGCGGCCGTCTTCGCGGCCTTCCGCGACTCGGCCCCGGCGGAAGCGGCCCGGCTCGCGGCCTACACCGGTTCGGGGTCCGCCGAGGTCCTCGACGAGCCCGCCACGGCCCGCGCGCTGGCGGCCTCGTTCGTCCGGGCGCTCGACAACGGCGCCACCGACGCCGACGAGGTGAAGGTCCTGACCGGTCTCGCCGAGCCGGATCTGCGGGCGCTCGGGCGCCTCTGACCGTTCTCCTCCGTCCGCTCCTGGAATGAACTCACGACGCGCGGGGCCGCCTTCTCCACTTCGCGGCCCCGCGCGTTGTTGACTGCGTCGACGACATCGCGAACTGTTTCGCCGATCCGGGCGTTGAGCTGTGGGAGCGCTCGGATCATGGGATCGCGGAGTCCTCGACAGGAGCGTCGGACGGCCCTGGCCGGCGCCCGCGCGGCTCGTCCGCCCGCATCACGCCAGGGACCTTCGACGAAGGGAACCGCTGTGGCCAGCACTCTGCTGTCAGGCTCCGCGACGCACGTAGGCGGCCGGAAGAACAACCAGGACTCCGTGCTGGTGTCCGAGGGGCTGTTCGCGGTCGCCGACGGGATCGGGGGGTTCGTCAACGGTGACGTCGCCAGCAGGCTCGCCCTCGACACCCTGGAATCGGCGTTCGCCACCGACCGCACGGCCGCCGGTCTGCTGGAGTCCGCGCGCAAGGCCAACGAGGCGGTGTGGCTGAGGTCCAACGCCGACAGCACCTCCATGGGCACCACGCTGGTCGCGGTGGCGATGACCAGCGATGCCGGGACCGTCGCGATCAACGTCGGTGATTCGCGGCTGTACCGGTTGCGCGACGGCTCGCTGGAGCAGCTCACCCGCGATCACACCGTGCTCGCCGAGCTGCTGCGCAGCCGCGAGGTCAGCGACGCCGACGCGCGCAACCACCCGCACCGGCACGTGCTGACCCGCGCTGTGGGCGTGGGTCCGGAGGTCGAGATCGACCTCGACGAGCTGACCTCGGAACCGGGCGACCGCCTGCTGCTGTGCTCCGACGGTCTCTTTAACGCCAAGAGCGCCGAGGACATCGAGCGCCTGCTGGGCTCCGACGGCGATCCGCAGGACCTCTGCGACGGCCTGGTGGAAGCGGCGCTGGAAGCCGACGCCGACGACAACGTCACCGCCCTCGTCCTGGAGATGCAGTAGGGGAGTTCGCACGCGGTGTTGACCCTTCCCCGCGGTCAAGGCTCATGCTCGTCGCGTGAACGAGTTGTTGAGCATCGGGGAGTTCTCGGCGCGGTGCGGGTTGTCCGCGAAGATGCTGCGCTCCTACGCCGGAATCGGGCTCCTGGTCCCGGCTGCGGTCGACGCCTGGTCCGGATACCGCTACTACTCGACGCGCCAGCTGCACCGGGCGCGCGTCATCGGCCTGCTGCGGCAGGCGGGCGTCGCGGTCGACGACATCGCGGGCTACTTCGCCGACCCGAGCGCGCAGCGGTGGGAGCGCTGGGACCGCGAGATCGTGGAGTCCTCCGACTCGCGCCGGAAAGCACTGGCCGAGGCGCGCGCGGCGCTGCTCGCCGACGTCTCCCCAGCACCTCCGACCAGGAAGGGGTTCGCCGTGACCAGCACGCTTCAGCCAGGCGCCACCACGCACACCGGTGGCCGGGAGAGCAACCAGGACGCCACGCTCGTCGCCGACGGGCTGTTCGCAGTGGCCGACGGCATCGGCGGTTTCGCCGACGGCGACGTCGCCAGCAGACTCGCCCTCGACACGCTGGCATCGGCGTTCGCAGCCGATCGCACGACCGCCGGACTGCTGGAAGCGGCGCGGCTGGCGAACGAGGCCGTGTGGGAGAGGGCGAACGCCGACGGGACGTCCATGGGCACCACGATCGTCGCGCTCGGGTTGACCGACGACGCGGGCGCCGTGGTGGTCCACGTCGGGGACTCCCGCCTGTACCGGTTGCGCGACCAGCGTCTGGAGCAGCTCACCCACGACCACAACGTGCCCGGCGAACTGCTGCGCACGTACCAGGTCACCGACGAGGAGGCCCGGAACCACCCGCACCGGCACGTGCTGACCAGGGCGATCGGTGTCGGGCCGGAGGTCGAGGTGGACCACGCCGGGGCCTCGGTCAAGCAGGGCGACCGGCTGCTGCTGTGCACCGACGGGCTGTTCAACACCCAGAGCCCGGACGAGCTCAGGGACCTGCTGTCCTCCGGCAGCGACCCCCAGCAGATCTGCGACGACCTGGTCGGAGCGGCCCTCACCCGAGAAGCCGACGACAACGTCACAGCCCTCGTCCTCGACGTCCAGTAGGGCCCGAGCCTCACCAGGTCCCAGTTTTAGGGGTCGTTGCAGAATCACCTTGCTTGGCGGTGCGGGTAGCGGAACCTCACACGCCGCCTGGACTCCGTGCGCCACTCCTGATGTATGCCAATACACGGCGTCGCGGCGTACTCGCCAGACGACGTGTGAGAACCCGCGGCGGTGCCAGCTGAGTCCCACACCTGAAACAGCGGCTCCGCCGCATTCTGAAACGACTCCTTAGTCATAACTGAGCCATGATCATGTCCGAAATGTCGGCTCAGTTTGGACGAAAACTGGGACCTGCCCACCGAAGTCCCGACCGCCGCGAGCCTCCGCAGCCCTCGTCGCACCCTGCTGGTCTCTTCTTAGGTCGAGTCTGGGAGGGAGCGGGGGTGGGGTTTTTGGGGGGAGACTGGGTTCGGTCGGTTTCTTGGAGGTTGTGGGATGGATCGGGATGTGCGCGAGAAGCTCAAGGAGCAGCTCGGGGATCACCAGATCTTCGGGGAGCCCGTGCGCCAGGGGGACGCGACGCTGGTCCCGGTCGGGGAGGTGCAGCTCGGCGGGGGTTGGGGCGGGCCTCGCGGTGACGCGGCGGGCGGTGGCGGCGGAGTGCAGGCGCGAGCCATCGGCGCGTTCTCGATCGAGGTCGATGGTGCGGTCACCTGGCACCCGGCGGTGAACGTCAACCGGATCGTCTGGGGCGGCCAGCTCGCACTCGCGACCGCGCTGGTGGCCTTCGCCGTCGCGTTCCGCCGCCGCTAGGTGCCGATCGACCGGGGATCCATCCCCGACCAGGCGACCAGCTTGGCGGAGAGCTCCGCGATCGTCGGCCGGGACACCGGATCCGGCGTCAGGCACTCGTCCACCGCGCGCGAGAGCGCCGCGGGCAACCGCCGGTGCGTGCGCAGCGGCGCGGCCCGCTCGGTGCGCTGCGGGTAGTGCGGCCCGCCGCCGGCGGTGCGCTCGCGGTGCGAGGAGGAGGCCCACGGCGTGGTGCCCGACAACGCCTCGTACAACGTCACGCCCAGTCCCCAGACGTCGGCGGCGGGAGACATCCGCTCGCCGTCGGCCTGCTCCGGGGCGAGGTAGTCGAAGGTGCCCGCCGAGCTCTTCTCGCCGATCCGGCACACCAGGCTCAGGTCCAGCAGCACCGCGCGGCCACCGATCTCGACCACGTTGGACGGTTTGACGTCCAGGTGCGCCCAGCCGTGCCCGTGCAGGTACCGGAGCGCCGAGCACAGCTGGATCCCCAGCACCGCGGAGTCCAGCGGGCGGAGCATCCCCAGCTCGGCGATCAGGTAGCTGAGGGTGTGCCCGGGCAGCGTCTCGGTGATCAGCACCGGCCGCTCGGGTTCTGCGCTGCGCACGATCTCGTAGCCGCGCAGCAGGTGCGGGTGGGTCAGCTGGGTCAGCAGCACGCCCTCGTTGCGCAGCCAGGCGATCGCGCGTTCGTCGGTCGCGCGTTCGGGCCGGATGGTCTTGGCGATGCAGCGGCAGGACCGCTGCTCGCTCCACACGTCGTACACGTCGAGCCGGCTACCGCGCCGCAGGTGGTCGACGACGAGGTAACCGGGTGCGAGGGTGTCGCCCGCTGCCAGCGGAGCGCCGGGTGGTCCCCAGCCGTCCTCCGGTTCTCCGCCGCAGAACGACGAGGTCAAGGATTCGATCAGCACCGCTGCGTCAGCTGTGGCTGCGGTGGCGACGGCGGTGCCCGCTGCTGCTGTCCCGCCTGCGGCGGTGGTCGTCGCTGCTGTCGCGCCGACGCCGGTGATCGCTGCTGCTGTCGTGCTTGCGGCGGTGGTGGTCGCTGCTTCCGCGCGAATGGTGCTGCTTGGCTGGGGAAACCATCTGGAACAGCTTGGAAAGGTCCACGGCACACTCCCGAAATTCCATGATCATTCGGTTGCTCGGCGGCAACCCATCGGACCATTCTTCCGTAGATCGAGTGGACCATGCGACCAATTCCGAACGAAAAGACGCATGAAAGAACCGCGGCCGGTGATGGCGAGCGCCATCACCGGCCGCGGTGGGGAGCGGTGACTCAGCCCTGGTGCGCGACAGCGGCCGCGGCGTCGACGACGCCGTAGCCGTAGACCGGGTTGTACAGACCGCGCACGTTGACGATCGGGGTGCGAGCCGTGGAGATCAGCGCCTTCTCGACGCTCGCGGCATCACGTCCCTGCGCGCCCAGCAGCGCGGCGACCCCGGCGACCTGCGGGGCGGCCATCGACGTGCCCGCGAGCGCGTCGTAGTCGCCCTGCCCGCACTCGGGCTTGCCCATCCCGCGCGGCACGCTGGACCACACGTCTCCGTCGCACTCCCCGAGCGACGAGCCGCCGGGAGCCGAGACCGCGCGCAGGTTCAGCTTGACGCCGAGGTTCGAGTACACCGCGTGCATCTCGTTGGCGTCGGTGGCCGCCACGCACAGCGCGCCCTGCTCCCAGGACGGGGTGTCGCACAGCGGCGCGGTCTCGTTGCCCGCCGAGGCCACCACGACGACGCCCTTCTCGCGGGCGTAGGCGATGGCTTCCTTGGTGGCCGACTGGATGCCGAGCAGCGTCAGGACCTGGATGCCGGGCTGGGCGCCCAGGCTCAGGTTGATGACGTTGGCACCGTGATCGGCGGCGTAGCGCACGCCCGCCCCGATCTCCTCGAACGTGCCCGAACCGTTCTCCAGCGCCTTGATCGGCATGATCTTGGCGTCCGGTGCGACGCCGGCGATGCCGACGCCGTTGTTCGCGGCCGCGGCCGCGATTCCGGCGACGTGCGTGCCGTGCACGTCGCCTTCCTGGCCGACGCCGTCAGCGCCGATCCAGTCCCCGTTCCCGCAGGGGCCGGGCGCTCCGCCGCAGGCGAAGGTGGCGCCGGGGACGAGCTTCCCGCTGAATTCGGGGTGCCCGAGGTCGACGCCGGTGTCCACCACGGCGATGGTCTGCCCGGCACCGGTGCTGGAGGCCCAGGCTTCCGGCACGTGCATCTGCTGCAAGCCCCACTGCTTCTCGGCCAGCGGGTCGCCGCCGTCGGCGGCACCGGCACTCGCTTGCGTGGCCACCAGCGATAAGCCGACCAGGCTCGTGGTGATCAGGGTCCGCATCCGCATTGCGACTCCCATGGGTTGGCGCGGCATTTGGCGGATCAACGATTCGGTCGACGAATAGTTTCACTCGCAAGCGGGATTGGGGCCGATCACCAACAGGAGTTCCTTCGGCTGGAGCAATGCGGAATGCGGGTATTCCATTTTGGTGACGAACGAAAAGCGGTCACGCATCCGCAATTACGACATCTGGGTTCGCCGGCGGTGGGAGAACAGGAGGTTCAGCAGGAGAGCGGCGATGCACCCGGTGCTGATGCCGGAGTCGAGAACGGTGCGCATCGCTTCCGGGAAGTGGTCGTAGAACGACGGCGCCACTACCGGGATCAGGCCGATGCCGAGCGCTCCCGCCACGATCAGCGCGTTGTGCGGATCGCCGAGACCGGCGTTGCTCAAGGTGCGGATGCCGCTGGTGGCCACGGATCCGAACAGCACCAGCGCGGCCCCGCCGAGGACGGGCTGCGGCACCAGCGAGACCACCGCCCCGGCGATCGGGAACAGGCCCAGCAGCACCAGCACGCCACCGCCGGTGGCCACGACGAAGCGGCTGCGCACACCGGTCAGCGCGACCAGGCCGATGTTCTGCGCGAAAGCGCTGCAGGTGAATCCGCCGAAGAGGGCGGAGATCGCGCTGCCCGCCCCGTCGGCGCGCAGGCCCGCGGCGATGGTCTTCTCATCGGCGGGCCGGTCCACGATCTCGCCGAGCGCGATCATGTCGGCGGTGCTCTCCATCATCGCCACCAGCATCACGATGCAGATGGACAGCGTGGCGGTGAGGCTGAAGGCGGGCGTCCCGAGCTGGAAGGGGACCGGGAGGTTGAACAGCGGGGCCGATTCGAAGGTCGAGGTGTCGATCAGGCCCATCGGCCAGGCGACCAGGCTGCCCACGAGAAGGCCGATGAGCAGCGCGATCCGGTTCAGGAAGCCGGTGAGGAAGCGGTTGAGCAGCAGCACCAGCACGAAGGTGAAGGCGCCAAGCGCGACCTTCTGCGGTGCCGCGTAGTCGGGCGCGTCGGTGTCCTGCCCGGCGATCCACTTGATCGCCACGGGCATCAGCGAGAGCCCGATCAGGGTGATCACGGTGCCGTTGACCACCGGTGGGAAGAACCGCACGAGCCGGGAGAAGTACGGCGCGGCGATGAACGCGAGGACCCCGGCGATGAGCACCGAGCCGTAGACGACGGACAGCGGGTTCTGCGATCCGCTCTGCTGGGCGACGATGGCGAGGATCGGCGCCACGGACCCGAACGTCACACCGTTGACGAACGGCATCCGGGCGCCGATCTTCCACACCCCCAGCGCTTGGAGCGCGGTGGCCAGGCCCGCGGTGAACAGGCTCGCGCCGATCAGCAACGTCATCTGCAGCGGAGGGAGGCCGATGGCTTCCCCGACGATCAGCGGTGGTGCCACCACTCCCGCGTACATCGCGGCCACGTGCTGGATGCCGAAGGCGAGCATCCGGGCGGGAGGCAGCACTTCGTCGCACGGGTGCGTGGTGCTGCCGGTGTCGGTTCTGGCCATGTGTTCGCTCCCCAAACCCGCTGGGTCGATGTCGTCACGTCACTATCGGCACGAGCTGTTCTTTCCTGGTTCTCGTTGTGTTGCAACGGGATGAAGATCCAAAGTGGACTTGTGGGCACGTTGGACCGGACGCCGCTTTCGCGAGCGCCTTGGTTTCAGGGGTCGTTTCAGGATGCGGCGGAGCCGTTGTTTCAGGTGTGGGACTCAGCTGGCACCGCCGCGGGTTCTCACACGTCGTCTGGATGAGTACGCCGCGACGCCGTGTATTGGCATACAAAAGGAGTGGCGCACGGAGTCCAGGCGGCGTGTGAGGTTCCGCCACCCGCACCGCCAAGCAAGGCGACCCTGCAGCGACCCCTGAGAGAGGGGAAGTGCTCAGAACTCCGCCGTGCTGTACCACGCCATCGGCGCCTCGGCGACGTCGTCGCGGCGGACGACGCCCTCGATCAGGCCGTAGGGACGGTCGGCGGCGAAGAAGACCTCGTTGTCGTTCTCCAGCCCGAAGGGCTTGAGGTCGACGAGGAAGTGGTGCTTGTTCGGCAGCGACAGGCGGACCTCGGCCAGCTCCGGGTGCGCTTCCAGCGCGGCCTTGCCCATCTCGTAGAGGCTCTGCTGCAGCGCGAGGCTGTGCGTGGTGGCGAACGCCTCCAGCATCGTGGCGCGCACCGACTCGAAGCTCTTGGCCCAGTCCACGTCGGTGTGCAGGTAGCGCCAGCGCGCGGTGACCGCGGTGGCCAGGATCCGGTCGTTGGTCTCCGGCAGCGTCGTGTACTGGTCCTTCGGGTAGCCCCAGAACTCCGAGCCGGTCGACTTCAGGACCACCAGGTCCTTGAGGCCCGAGACGACGTGCGCCTGGTCGCCGTCGATGGTGACGGCGGTCGTGCGCTTCTCGTCGTGGGCGCGGGAGAACGAGTGGTCGTGGCCGGTGCCCTCGACGGGGATCCGCTGCCAGGCGTACTCGTCGACGAGCACGCGCGCCCCGTTGATGCCTTCGGCGGTGGAGACGAAGTGCCTGCCCAGACGCAGCGCGAAGTCCTCGATCTCGCCGACCGGCTGCTGCTTGGCGAAGGCGTAGACCGTGTTCTTCTGCGTGTCGGTCGGCAGGCAGTTGCTGTTGTCGCCGGTCAGGTGCACCTCGTTGAGGTCGCCGCGCAGCGAGGTGCTGACGTTGAGGTCCTTGATGGAGTGCCGCGGTGTCGACCGGTCCACGGTGACGATGCGGACCTCGGCCTTGCCGTACTGGTTCGGGCCCATGGAGATGCCCATGATTCAGCTCCCTCGGTAGGTGGAGTAGGCGAACGGGCTCAGCAGCAGTGGAACGTGGTGGTGCTGCTCGGGATCGGCGATCCGGAAGGTGATCGACACCTGCGGGTAGAAGGTGGCGGTGCCCTGCTTCTCGAAGTACGCGCCGGTGTCGAAGGTCAGCCGGTAGTCGCCGGCGTCGAGGCGGTCCGGGCCGAGGTCGCGGCAGCGGCCGTCGGAGTCGGTCAGCCCGGTCGCCGCGGGGTTCCCGTCCGCCAGGGGCTTGCCGTCGGCGGCTTCCAGCCGGACGGCGATGCCTGCCGCGGGAACACCCCGGGCGGCGTCGAGGACGTGCGTGGTCACAGCGCTCATTCTTCGATCACCTTCGCCAGCCGCAGAGCGGCGATCTTGCGGAGTTCGGAGTCGACGATGCGCAGCTCATCGGCGGGGTCGTTGTCCAGGCGGGAGCGCAGGATCTCCAGCAGCTCCTCGCCGCTGCGGCCGCTGGCGCACACCAGGTAGACGTGCCCGAAGCGGCGTTCGTACTCGATGTTGGCGTTGCGCAGCTCCTCGGCGAGTTCGTCGCCGACCCCGGCCTGCTCGCTGCGGGAGAAATCGGCGCTCCGGCCGGTTTCGGAGGTGCGCTCGCCGATGCGGGGGTGGGCGGCCAGCGCCTGGGAGATCTCGGCGTCGGTGAGGCCGGGGGCGGCCTCGGCCGCGGCCCGCTCCACGGACGCGTCATCGGCGAAGGGGCGCGCATCGGCGATGTCGGCCGCCCATCGGGTGATGTCCAGGCAGCTCAGCAGCCTGTCGATGAGCTCGGCCCGAGGTGCGTCGTTGAGCCGCTGCGCACCGGTGGTGGTAGCCATGCGCTTCTCCGCTGAAGTGGTTCACATGCCGGCTCGATCGTCCCGAGAGCACTCGGGGACCGCAGTGCCGGTCCGGTGCGGAAGAAGCTACGACCACCCCGAGAGAGTGTCAACAGTTTGTTGAAAATGCCAGGTCGGGGAGGTTGTGATAGGTGAAGCGCTCAGCTCTGCTGCTGATCGCGGTTGAGGTAGTTGTAGACCGTGAAGCGGCTGACGCCGAGCGCCTTGGCGACGGTTTCGACGGACTTGCGCATGCCGAACGCGCCGCGCTCCTCCAGCAACCGGACGGCCTTCTGCTTGTCCGGTCGGGGCAGGTCGGGCAGCTTCGCGCCGAGCTCGGTCTCCACCTCGCGGATCAGGCGGTCCAGGGCGCTGGTGAGCTCCTGACCCGGCACGCGCACGGCGACCGCCGGGGAACCCTCCCAGTCCAGCACGATGTCGCCCGGCTCCTGCTGATCGACGGGGATGGCTGTGGCCCCGATGCGTTCCAGCAGCGGGGCGATCGCGGTGGCCAGCGGATGCATCGCGACGAGCCTAGACCCGGTCGTCCTCGGCGGTGACCTGCAGGGTGATCCGGTTCGCCCCCGCCGCCAGCGCCTTGTCCAGGACCTCGGCGAGCGCGGGCAGCAGCTGCTCGCGGTCGGCGGTGATCGCGGTGCCCAGCGGGCCGAAGTCCGGTTCCAGATCCGCCGCCAGCAGGCAGTCCCGGGCCGCCAGCGCGTGCGCCGGTGGCTCGCCCTCGCCCTCGAACGGTTCCGTGGTGAACTCTGCGCGCAGCATCATGGACCGACCTCCTTGCCCGAGACGGTAGCGTTCGCTCGCAACCACGACCGAGACGGGAAGCCGATGATCACCGACCGGTTCGACGTCAACCTGTCGATCCTGTTCACCGAGCTCGATCTGCTGGAGCGACCGGCCGCGGCCAAGGCCGCGGGGTTCGACCGGGTGGAGTTCTGGTGGCCCTTCGCCTCCGCCACGCCCGCCGAATCCGAGGTCGAGAGGTTCGTCCGGGCGATCGACGAGTCCGGGGTCTCCCTGGTCGGGCTGAACTTCTTCGGCGGTGACCTGGCCGCCGGTGAGCGGGGCGTGCTGTCGGATCCGGACCGCTGCGGGGAGTTCGCGGCCAACGTCGACGTGCTCTGCGAGATCGGTGAGCGGCTCGGCTGCCGCGCGTTCAACGCGCTTTACGGCAACCGTCTCGACGGCGTGGATCCGCGCCTGCAGGACGAGGTCGCCACCGAGAGCCTGGTGCGCGCCGCCCGCGGCGTCGCCCGGATCGGCGGTACCGTGCTCGTCGAGCCGGTCAGCGGGATCCCGACGCATCCGCTGCGGACCGCCGCCGACGGGCTCGCCGTGGTCGACCGGGTGCGCGAGGCGGGCGGTGCGGATGACATCCACCTGCTGCTCGACCTGTACCACCTGGTGACCAACGGCGATGATCCGGACGTGGTGCTGGACGAACGCCCGGAGTCGATCGGGCACGTGCAGATCGCCGATTCCCCGGGGCGCGGAGAACCCGGTACCGGGTCGATCGACTTCGCGCACTACTTCGCCCGGCTCGACGAGGTCGGCTACACCGGCCACATCGGACTCGAATACAAACCCAGCGGCGCCAGTACCGAAGCCTTCGGCTGGATCTCGCGCTGAACCTAGGAGGCTGCAGTTGCCCGGTCCCGTTCTCATCGCACCGGACAAGTTCAAGGGCACCCTCACGGCACCGGAAGTCGCCGAGGCGGTCGCCGCCGGGCTGCGTGAAGCACGCCCCGACGTGGAGCTCAGGCTGGCCCCCGTCGCCGACGGCGGTGACGGCACCGTGGAGGCCGCGCTGGCGGCCGGGTACGCCCGGATGACGGTTCCGGTGAGCGGCCCGACCGGCTACCCGGTCGACACCGAGATCGCCTACGACGGTGAAACCGCCGTCGTCGAGCTCGCTTCCGCGTCCGGTCTCGCTCTGCTGGACCCCGACGACCTCGACGCGCTCGGCGCCTCCAGCGACGGGACCGGGGAGGCGCTGCTCGCGGCCCTCAGCACCGGCGCCCAGCGGATCGTGCTCGGCGTCGGAGGCAGTGCGTGCACCGACGGCGGCGCCGGGCTGCTCAACGTGCTCGGCGCGCGGATCCTGGACGTCAACGGCAATCCGGTCGCGCCCGGCGGCGGCCCGCTGGCCCGTGTCGGCGAGATCGACCTGTCCGGGCTGGACCCGAGGATCGCCGATGTCGAGCTGATCCTCGCGTCCGATGTGAACAACCCGCTCACCGGGCCGAACGGCGCCGCCCACGTCTACGGGCCGCAGAAGGGCGCGAACCCCGAGCAGGTGGAGCTGCTGGACACCGCCCTGGGCAAGTACGCGCAGGCCATGAAGGCCGCAGGCGGGCGGGACGTGGCCGAGGAGCCCGGCGCCGGTGCCGCGGGCGGAGTCGGGTTCGCCGCCCTGGCAGCCCTGGGCGCGACCATGCGGCCCGGGGTCGACGTCGTGCTGGACCTGGTCGAGTTCGACCGCCGCCTCGACGGCGCCGGCCTGGTCATCACCGGTGAGGGCGCGCTGGACGAGCAGACCCTGCACGGCAAGGCCCCGGCGGGCGTCGCGGCACGCGCCATCGCCGCAGGCATCCCGGTCATCGCCATCGCCGGCCGCTGCGACCTCACCCCGGAACGCTTGGCGGAAGCGGGGATCGACGCCGCCCACGCGTTGCTCGACGTCGAACCCGACCCGCAGCGCTGCATGTCGGACCCGGCCCCGATCCTGACCACCCTGGCCCGAACGCTGGCCGAAGAACACCTCTGAGCGAGGTGAGAAGCTCCCCCGCCCGAGCGGAACCGGGCTGGGGACGGTCGTCTTCACCGGGACGCACGGCACTTGGTGCAGCTGCTGCCCCCGCCTCCCTGGCGCGGGATCCAGGCGTGGGCACCGCCGCTCGGGCACTGGTCCATGCGCGATTCACCCGCGGTGCGCCTCCCGGCACTCGTCCGCCGAGACCGCTTCCGCCCACAGGCGCATCCGGTCGTCACGTCGGCGGAAGTGGGCGTGGAGCGAGTGGCCCCTGCTGAGGACCGCCAGGTTCTCCCGCCGGTCGTGCTCGATGTGCCGGTCATCCCCGATACGCCCGACGTTTCGGCCTTCGTCGTCGGCGGGCCCCAGGAGGTGGACGGTCGCCGGGTGAGCGTGCTCCCCGGTCATGGACGCCATCCACTCGCACACGGCCTCGGGAGACGAGAGCACCGCGGCAGGGGATCTCGACAACCGGGCGTCGCGCGTGCTGACCGCTTCGAGCGGAGCTCCCGTCGAGATCTCGACGTACGCGTGCCAGTGGACGCGGCGGTGCAGCCACTGATCGGGATCATGAAGCATGGAAGCCCTTCAGCGCTCGGTGACCGCGGAGATCACGTCGCCGTCGATGGCGGTGGACCGGTCGATCTCCCCGCGCAAGGCGGCGGCGACCCGGTCGCACACCAGCACCAGCTCCTCGCGCTCGCGCCGGGTGCAGTGACCGGCCTCGACGTTGTCGACCGCGGCGGCGATCGCCACGATCGCCGCCCGCATGATCATCGCGGTGTTCCTCACGGCCGGATCACCGCTGCGTGGGCGGTCTCGCGCGGCATCGGGGTCGCTGCCTTGCGGCGGGTGATCGCGTAGCACGACGGGCAGGTTGGCCACAGCCAATCGATTTCGCGGTCGTCGTCGGCGATCGGCTCTCCGCAGAGCGCCGTTGCAGCGGGTCCGGCGGTGACGTGGTCTGCCGCCGCGTGCCGCCGGCCGTTGGTCGGCGCCCAGTGGAATGGATGTGCTGAGCGGTCCATGAATCCCCCATGATTCGGACGGACGAACAGCATCAGTTGATGCATGCAGAGAAGATATTCTGCATGCAGAACCTCGGTCCATGCCCTGATCCGGTGGTACTGGGGCTGCCTGATGGTGTGCTTAGGATTGCTGCATGGTCAGCAGCAACGCCGACACCCCACGCGCCAGGGCGCTCGGCGCGCAACTCCGCGAAGCGCGGAAGGAACGTGGGTTCACCACTCGCAAGCTCGCTGAGCTCATCGGACGCAACGACTCGCACATCTCGCGGTGGGAGAACGGCAGGCTGATCCCGTCCCCGGAGGACACCGCAACGGTTCTCGCGGTTCTCGGCGTCAGCGGCGACGACCGCGAGCACTTGCTCGAACTCGCCCGCGACGCACTCGATCCGAACTGGATAGCGCCCGGGGTGGATCGGCAGCTCGCGGCGCTGACGGAGTACGAGCGGACTGCGAAGCGCATGACCAACGTCGAGCCGCTCATCATCCCCGGGCTGTTGCAGACCTACGACTACGCGCGGCACATCATGACGGCGTTCGGCAACCCCCGGGGAGAAGCCGAACAGCGCGCGACCCTGCGCGTAGGCAGGCAGCACGTGCTGACCGACTCCCCGCCGACAGACCTCGTGGCGATCATCGGCGAGTACGCGCTGCGCTACTCCGTCTGCCCGGACGACGTGATGCTCGCCCAGTTGGAGCACTTGCTGCGGAGCGCGGAACTCGACAGCGTGGAGATTCGAATCGTGCCGCTAGCGACTCCGACGCCCGCGATGTTGAACGGATCGTGGGCCCTCCTTGAATTCGACCGGGCGAAACCCGTTGTGCACCACGAGCACTTCCGTTCCTCGGCGACGATCACCGAGTTCAAGTCCGTCGAGAAGTACAGGGCATCGGTTGAAACACTGTTCGAGGTGGCTATGAGCCCTGACCAGTCCCGAGAGCTCATCGCCGAGGTGATCAAGTGCGAGGAGAAGGCGACATGACAGCACCGCACGTCCCGGACGGGTGGCG
The DNA here is from genome assembly GCF_054778355.1 of Saccharopolyspora tripterygii. Taxonomy (NCBI): domain Bacteria; kingdom Bacillati; phylum Actinomycetota; class Actinomycetes; order Pseudonocardiales; family Pseudonocardiaceae; genus Saccharopolyspora; species Saccharopolyspora tripterygii. The sequence goes on from NZ_BAAGZP010000008.1 coordinate 661,217, forward strand.
GAAGTCCAGTTTCAGCGGCGGTCAGACGAACTGCGTGGAGGTGGCTCGGTTGGGTGAGGGTGTTGCCGTGCGCGACACCAAGAACCGGGGCCAGGGCTACTTCGCGGCCGATGCGGCGCAGTGGTCGGCGTTCGTCGGGGCGGTCAAGGACGGCCGGTTCGGACGGCGTTGAACACCTGATGTGAACGGGCCCCTGCGCTGAGATCTCAGCTGCAGGGGCCCGTCTTTCGCTTCAGTCGTGCTCATCGGACTTCGAGCGGCGTGGGATCAGGGCGATCGCCACGATCAGCAGGAGGACGATCACCGTGCCGCCGCCGAAGATGAGCCACGTCGTGTAGCTGCCGCTGCTCGACTCGCCCGGCGGTGCGGGGGCGACGTTGAGGTAGTAGCCGCCCTCGGTGGAGTGCCCGTCGTCGAAGACGGTCGTGTACTTCACCGTGTGCAGACCGGGTTTCAGCGGTTCGATGTGGACGGTCACGTGGTTCGCGCTGACGTCCGGTTCCCCCGAGACCTGGTCGGCTCCCGTGGGGTCCTTGACCTCGATGCGCGGTGGCTTCGACTCGTCCAACGCCCCTGCGAAGTCCATCTCGATGCGGTCCACTCCGGCCTCGGCGGTGTCACCGGGGCCGGGGGAAGCGATGTTGAGCCCGCTGTGCGCGAGCGCGGTGCCCGCGCCCAGCAGGACCAGCAGCGCGATCAGGATCGCACCGAGGGTGGTTCTCAGAGGTCGGCGCATGCGATTCGGTTGTCGGTGAACTCGGCGGGGTGCACCACCAGCGACTTGGCCGCCTCGGCGGGCCTGTCGTTCTCGGCGGTCATGAACCCGCGACCGCTCGCGTCGGCGCTGAAGGCCAGGTGGATCTCGTTCGGCGGCATCTCGGAACCGGCCGGGTCGAACTTGAAGTGGTCACCGCCGGCCTCCTCCGCGCACGGCTTGGCGTGCACGTGGGCCATGTACTTCGAGTTCGGCGGCAGCCCGGTCATCTCCAGCGTGACGGTCGTGCCGCCCGGGTGGATCGCCATCCACGCGGTGCCCGCCGCCTGATCGGTGCCCGGCGGACGGGTCGCCAGCAGCGCGAAGGCGTTGCTGCGCAGCTGAGCTCCCTGGACGTCCTTGGCCGCCGTGGCGTTCGGGTCGCCCATGTTCATCTCCATGCCGCCACCGGCCTGCGCGTCGCCGCCGTGCTGCATGTGCGTGCTGTGGTCCTGGGACGAATCCCCGCCGCCGCACGCGGAAAGAGCCGCGCAGGCCACGAGCCCGGCGGCGAAGGACTTGCGAAGTGTCATGCCCTCATCAACTTCTTCTTCTCGGGTGTTCTGCGTCCTGCTCGGCGGTGTCGCGCACCGCTCGCTCGCAAGTCGAGGCAGGCGGGGAGAGCGGGGGTGGCCGGGCGCGAGGCCCGGCCACCGGGCTCACATGTTCTCGGCGGCCTGCTTGATGGCCTGCCGGATGCGGCCGTAGGTGCCGCAGCGGCAGACGTTCTCGATCTTGTCGATGTCCGCGTCGGTCGGCTCGCTGGTCTCGTTGAGCAGCGCGACGGCGGTCATGATCTGGCCGGGCTGGCAGAAGCCGCACTGCGCGACGTCGCGGTCCAGCCACGCCTGCTGCACCGGGTGCAGCTCGTCGCCGTCGGCCAGGCCCTCGATCGTGGTGATCTCGGTGCCGTCGGCGTCCTCGGCCGTGACCTGGCAGGTCTGGACCTCTTCGTCGTCCTGCAAGCAGGTGCAGGCCCGGCAGACGCCGACCCCGCAGCCGTACTTGGGACCGGTGATGCGCAGCTCGTCGCGCAGCACCCACAGCAGTGGCATCTCCGCGGGGACGTCGACCTCGACGTCCTTGCCGTTGACGGTGAACTCGTACTTGGGCATGTCGTTCGGGGACTCCTTAGCGGAAAGCTCTCGTCAGGCCGGGATCAGTAGTTGACCGGGAAGCTGCGCGGCTTGGTGCCGGTCGCCCGGGCGTACGCGGTCGCGATCGCACCCGCGGACACCGGAACGCCCAGCTCGCCCACGCCGCCCGGCTCGTCGGTGGTGGCCGGCAGGACGTGGATCTGCAGTTCCGGCGGCGTGTGGCGCTGGCGCGCCCACATGAAGTCGCTGAAGCTGCCCTCGCGCACCGCACCGTTGTCGATGTGGATGCCGGCCTGCAGCACCGTGGAGATGGCGTCGGTCAGACCACCCATCATCTGGGCCTCGATGCCGCGCGGGTTGAGCGGCAGACCCGCGTCGACGACGATCACGGCCTTGGTGACCCGCGGCTTCTTCGGGTCGACGGCGTTGATCTCGACCAGGCAGGCCGCGACCGACTTGAACTCCTCGTGCATCGAGATGCCCTGGGCGTGGCCCTGGGGCATCGAACGCCCCCACTTGCCTTCCTTCATGACCCGCTGCAGCACGGTCTTGGCGCGCTCGGTCTTGGCGTTCTCGAGCCGGAAGTTCGCCGGGTCGGAACCGGCCTTCTCCGCGAGCTGGTTGATCACCAGGTCCTCCGCGGTGCGGAAGGTCGCCGAGTGCACCGAGCGCCAGCTGCCGGTGTGCACGCCCTCCAGCGACAGGTCGTTCAGCGAGATCGTGGTCGTGCCGAACTCGTAGGGCACCGACTGGGTCAGGTTGAAGTACAGCTGCGCGGCCGGGAGCTTGCCGATGCCCGACTCGACGGCGGTCGAGGTGATCAGGTCACCGATGCCGTGGTTGAAGTCGGTCGCGACGCTGGCCATCTTGTGCGTCCAGGAGCGGACCTTGCCGCCGCGGAAGGACGCCTTGATGCGGTGGTGCGAGGCGGGGCGCATCCGGCCGTGCTTGGTGTCGTCGTTGCGGGTCCACATCAGCTTGACCGGCTTGCCGATGGCCTTGGAGACCTCGGCGGCCTCGATCGCCGCGTCGTGGAACAGGTGCCTGCCGAAGGAACCTCCGGCGCGGGTGACGTGCACCTTGACGTCGAGGACGCCGATCTTCGCCGCGATGTCCTTCTGCGCCACCTGCGGCGACTGCGCGGGGACCCACACCTCGGCGCTGCCGTCCTTGACGTCGGCGACGGCGTAGTTGACCTCCATCGGCGCGTGGCTGACGAAGGCGAAGTCGAAGCCGGCGTCGATCTCGTCGCCGTCGTCGTCGGCGACCGCGTCGTCCAGGCTGCCCGCCATGCCGGCCAGCTTCTCCTGGATGTCCGCCGACGACGTGTCGGTGATCGGGCCGTCCTTCCAGGTCACCTTGAGCTGCTTGGCCAGCTCCATGGCCTGCCAGGTGTACTCGGCGCACACCGCGACACCGCTGGAGATCTCGGCCGTGCCCTTGAAGCCCGACTTGTTGCGGATCGCGGAGTCGTCGTAGGACGCCACCTCACCGCGCAGCGACGGGGGGCGGACCACCACGGCCACGACCGAACCCGGGATCTTCAGGTCCGAGACGTAGCGGGCCTTGCCGGTGACGATGTCGGTCGCGTCGGCGCGGGTGTGGCCCTTGCCGAGGACCTTGAAGTCCTTCGAGTCCTTCGGGGTGGCCGGGACTGACGGCGCGAGCACCTTGGCGGCGTCCTTGGCCAGCTCGGCGAAGGTCGCCTTGCGACCACCGGGGCCGATCACGCCGGTTCCCTGCGTGAGGAGGCCGTTCGCCGAGACGCCCCACTTCTTGGCGGCGGCGGTCACCAGGCGCGAGCGCGCGGTGGCGGCCATCTGGCGCAACGGCTTCCAGAACGTTCGCACCGACGAGGAAGCCGCGGTGAACTGGTTGAACAGCAGCTCCGGCCGGGCGTCGGACAGCTCCACCACGATGTCCTGGGTGCGCGCGCCGAGCTCCTCGGCCAGCATCATCACCACGGCGGTGTTGAGACCCTGCCCGACCTCGAGGCGCGGGAGCTCGAAGCGGACCTTGTTGTCCGACAGGAACTCCAGCTTCATCAGCGCCATGGTCGGTGCGCTGGCGATCTCCATGAGGTCGCCGAAGTCCATGAGCCCCGAGACCGGGGGGAGCGGCAGCTGACCGGCGACCGGGGAGGCAGCGGCGGCGGCTTCACCCTCCATCACGTACTTGCCGGCGATCGTCAGCATCGGGGCCGCCGCGACGTAGGTGAGGAAGCGGCGGCGGCGCGTACCGGTCGCCGACGAGCTCGCCTCGTGGTCGGTGGTGGGGGGAACCATCCAAACTCCTCTCGCGCGCCGGCACTCGAACGGCCCCGACCGGGACCATTCACCGAGCGGAAAAGACGTGCCGACGTACTTCAACGGGCCAGGCAGGACTTGTCCGACTTCAGAGCCGTCGCTAACCCCGTGCGAGGCGGAGGGTGTGCATCGCGTTATCGAAAATTCATTTCCGGTGGCCTAGAGTGATCACAATGCGGCATGTGGCCGCAAATGTCACTTCGAGTGACCGGGAAGCTTTTCGAAGATAACTTTCCGGGGTTGTGCTGACTTCCTCTGGGGTCGGGGGAAATGGTGCATGAAAAGTCGGTGAGGCCGGATTCCCGGCCAACGTCGCGAGAGCCTACCTGAAGCTTGAGAGGCCTCTGAATCACCCTAAGGGAAGCGTTTGAGCTAGGCCGAATGGAGCAATTAACTGCGAAGCGGAATCTCTTTTGGTCGGATGGCCAATCAGTCGGAACCGGTTCAGCAGCACCGAAGTTGCCCAGGCTGTTCGGTGGCAGTTCGAAGATCGTCGGGATATCCGGCAATGCAATTCAGCATTGCCGGACGCGTCTGCTAATCTTCCCGCGCATCCTGCCCGACCAGCGTATATAACAATTGTGTCGATAGCTTCCAAAAGCGCGTTGACCACGGATGAGCGCAGTCCTAGGCTGCGTCGTCATCTGATGGGCCGATGCGCCCTGAATTTCTCAGCGTGCCCGCAGGCCCGGCCGTTTCGAGGCGCACCGGGTCGGCGCCGGTTCTTCTCGCTGCGGCCAACCAACGGAGAAGGTTTGAGACGAGGTCCATGTCAACGCTGAAACGCCTCTTCGCCTCCGGCACGATCCAGCGGCGACTGCTGGCCATCGCACTCGTCCCGAGTGTCGCGGCCCTGCTCGTCGGCGTGGGCTTGTCCGGGTACCTGATTTTCCAAGGACTCGGCGTGCAGAACTACGTCGGCAGACTCGCCGACGCGAAGGACCCCTCGGCCCGCTTCGTCGCGAACCTGCAGGACGAGCGCCAGCTCTCCCTCGTCTACCTGAGCAACCACAACGAGCGCCGCAACCTCGACGAGATCCGCAAGAAGTTCGACGCCTCGCTGGCCGAGATGGACGGCGTCGCCGAGGAGTTCGCCGACTCCGTGCCCGCTGACGCGCGCGGCAACTTCGACGAGTTCCGCTCGCAGCTGAGCGCCGTCAAGGAGGTCCGCAAGCAGGTCGACGGCGGGCCCGGCGAGATGGACGCCGTCTACAAGTTCTACAACGGGCTGTTCGACGCCTACAACATGAGCTTGCGGACCTACGTCCGGTACGCGCCCGACGCCCAGGTCTCCTACGAGAGCTCGGTTTCCGCCGACCTCATGGACGCCGCCGACGCCATGGCCCGCGGGCACGCGCTCGCGCTGGGGCGCACCTCGGTCGGCATGTCCCCGGCGCAGTACCACGAGTACGCGCACCAGATCGGCGCCTTCCACGACAACCTGAACTCGCTGACCCCGCGCATGACGCCGGTCGAGCAGCAGACCTACAAGGACCTGCAGAAGGGTTCGTCCTGGACCCGGGTGGACGCGGTGCAGGACGCGATGGAGGTCGCCGGTGCTCAGGCCGCGGCCGGGCAGGTCATCAAGGTCCCGGTCAGCACGACCGACTGGATCGACTCCACGCACGACCTCGCGGGCGAGCTCAACGCGCTGTCGACCTCGCACTACCAGTACGCGTTGCAGCTCGGTGGCGTCGTCGCCGGCGAGACGCTGCTGACCTCGGGCATCACCGGCGCGATCATCGTGCTCGTCGTCCTGATCGTCTTCCTGGTCGCGCTGCGGCTGTCGAACCTGCTGGTGCGACGCCTCAACAAGCTGCGCAGCCAGACGCTGGCGCTGGCCGAGCAGGAGATGCCGTCGGTCGTGGCGCGACTGCGCAACGGGAAGCAGGTCGACGTCGAGCGCGAGGTCTCCTGGCTGCGCTTCGGCAACGACGAGATCGGTGAGGTCGCCAACGCCTTCAACGAGGCGCAGCGCACCGCCATCCGCGCCACCGTCGCCGAGTCCGAGACCCGGCAGGGCGTCCGCTCGGTGTTCCTCAACATCGCGCACCGCAGCCAGGTCATGGTCCACCGCCAGCTGCAGGTGCTGGACAAGGCCGAGCGCAAGCTGGAGGACCCGGACCAGCTGGAGCTGCTGTTCCAGCTCGACCACCTGGCCACCCAGTCCCGCCGCAACGCCGAGAACCTGATCATCCTCGGTGGTCAGCGTCCCGGCAGGCAGTGGCGCAACCCCGTCCTGCTGCACGACGTGGTGCAGGGAGCGGTCGCCGAGACCGAGCTCTACGCGCGCGTCGAGATCCAGCAGCTGCCCGAGATCTCGGTGCAGGGCCGCGCGGTCGCCGACCTCGTCCACCTGCTCGCCGAGCTGGTGGACAACGCGACCTCGTTCTCGCCGCCGGAATCGCACGTCGAGGTGCGCGGCAACGTGGTCGGCAAGGGCATCATCGTCGAGATCGAGGACCAGGGCATCGGTCTGGAGCCGGAGAAGCTCGACGAGCTCAACCAGATGCTCGCCAGCCCGCCCGACTTCTCGGTGATGGCGCTGACCGAAGAAGCCCGGATGGGTCTGTTCGTGGTCGCTCAGCTGGCAGGCAGGCACGGGATCAAGGTCACCCTGCGCGACTCCGCCTACGGCGGGATCCGCGCTGTGGCGCTGATCCCGAACCACATCGTCGCCGAGCGCGGCCCGCAGACCGAGCGCCAGGACCGCGTCGAGCAGAGCGGACCGCAGGCCGCCGTTCCGGCCGCCGAGCCGGAGACCCGGCCGGCGATGCCGCGCAAGCGCTGGATGGAGGGTCGGCTCGACCCCGACGTCGCGCCGGACCCGATCGGGCCGGACAGCCCGATCACGCCGCACAACCCGGTCAGCCAGGACGGTGCCACGCAGCGCTGGACCCGCCCCGGGACCAACGGATCCGGCCCGTCCACCGGCGAGATCACGGCGCAGCAGCGACCGGGCGAGCAACAGCGCCCGGCCGAGCAGCGGCGTCCGGCGCCGCCGCAGCAGCGCCCGCCGGAACCGCCGCGCCAGCCCGCTCCCCGGGCCGAGCAGCAGCGTCCGGTGATGGGCGAGACCCCGCCGAACATGCCGGGCCTGTCGTCGAACATGCCGGGCGCGTCTGGTGAAATCCACTCGGCGGAGGGCGTCGTCAACGGAACCAACGGCTCTGGTCCGCCGAAGAGCGGTACCACTGCGGGAGTTTCGGTGAACACTTCGGTTTCCAGCTCGACCGACAAACCACCGCTCCCGCAGCGCAGGCGGGGCCAGAAGGCCAACCTCGCGGCACCGCTGCGCGCGCAGATCGACCAGGGTCAGAAGCCCGAGGCGGCACCGCAGCAGCCCGCTCCCAGCAGCGGACCGCCGCGGACGCCCGACAGGTTCCGCAACAGCATGAACGCCTTCCAGACAGGCACCAAGCGAGCGCGCATCAACGACGTGAACGACGAGGCTGCGCGGCCAGGAGGAAACGAGGCATGACGCTGAAGGCTTATAGCAAGGAAGTTGACTGGCTGCTCAACGATCTCGTTCAGCGGCTGGCCGGTGCGGACAAGGCCGCGCTGCTGTCCTCCGACGGTCTGCTGCTGGGCAAGACCCCGCAGCTGGCTCAGGCCGACGCGGAGCACCTGGCCGCGGTCGCGTCCGGCTTCCAGAGCCTGTCGAAGGGTGCGGCGCTGCAGTTCGACGGCGGCGAGGTCTACCAGACCGTCGTGGAGATGGCGAACTGCTTCTTGATGGTCACCGCGGCCAGCGAAGGCGCCTGCCTCGCGCTGATCGCCACGGCGGACGCCGATCTCGGGATGATCGCCTTCGAGGCGAACCGCATGGTCACCCGCGTCGGCAACTACCTGAGCTCCGCGCCCCGTGCCGCCGGTTCCCCCGTTGATGTGTGAGCGCGATGTCCGGCGGGCGAGGATGGTTCGACGAGGACGCGGGACCGGTGGTGCGGCCGTACGCCCTGACCAAGGGGCGTACGCGGGCCACGAGCTACGAGCTCGACCTGATCACGCTCGTCGTGGCGCGCCAGCCGCTGCCGCCGAACGCGCGTGCGCTTTCACCCAACTACCAGCGCGTGCTGTCGGCGTGCGGATATCCGGTCTCGGTCGCCGAGGTCGCTGCGCGGGCCGATCTCCCGCTGGGCGTGGTGAAGATTCTGATCAGTGACTTGATCGAGCGGGACTACGTGGTCTTCGGACCGGATTCGTCGCCGACGGCCGGGCCGAGTCTCGACATGATGCAGAAGGTGCTGGATGGAATCCGCAAACTCTGAACAAGCCAGCCTCAACGCGGTCGCGGCGAAGATCCTCATCGCGGGTGGTTTCGGTGTCGGCAAGACGACCCTGGTGGGGTCGGTCAGCGAGATCGTGCCGCTGCGGACCGAGGAGACGCTGACCGAGGCCAGCACCGGGGTCGACGACCTGACCGGTGTGGAGCGCAAGACCACCACCACGGTGGCCTTCGACTTCGGCCGCATCACGATCAGCTCCGACCTGATCCTCTACCTGTTCGGGACGCCGGGCCAGGAGCGCTTCTGGTTCATGTGGAACGAGCTGGCCAACGGGGCGCTCGGGGCGATCGTGCTGGCCGACACCCGGCGGCTGGACAGCTGCTTCGCGGCGATCGACTACTTCGAGGGCCGCGGGCTGCCGTTCATCATCGGCGTGAACTGCTTCAACGGAACCCAGATCTACGATCCCGAAGAGGTCCGGCGCGCGCTGGACATCGACGAGAACGTGCCGATCATGCTGTGCGACGCGCGGCAGCGGGACTCCAACAAGCAGTTGCTGACGACCTTGATGGAGCACGTCATGGCCGTCACCCGCGCCAAGCAGCAGCACGCGATGCGCTGATCCGCCCCCGTGCGGCAGGCCCCCGGCATGAGCCCGGGGGCCGCCGCGCATCCGGGCTCCGGTCCCGGGACCACCGCTGCGCGCCGCAGGTCCGCCTCGGACCCGACGACCGTCCGTGACCAGCGCTGACGTACGCTGAATAGCTGTGCTCGTCATAGCGCTGGACACCTCGACGCCCGCGGTCACGGCAGGACTGGTCGCCTTCGACGACGACCGCCCGCGGGTGCTCGCCGAGCGCGTCACGATCAACCCGCGCGCCCACGGCGAACTGCTGATGCCGCAGCTGGTCGACGTCATGGAGGAAGCCGGTCGCGGTTTCGCCGACGTCGAGGCGATCGTCGCCGGCATCGGGCCGGGGCCGTTCACCGGTCTGCGGGTCGGCCTGGCCACCGCCGCCGCGCTCGGGCAGGCCCGCGACCTGCCGGTGCACCCGGTCTGCAGCCTCGACGCCATCGCCGCCGCGGCCGGGGTGACCGGACCGCTGCTGGTCGCCACCGACGCGCGCCGCAAGGAGGCCTACTGGGCCGCCTACGACGGCGCCACCCGCGTCGACGGCCCGCACGTCGCCCGCCCCGCCGACGTGCCCGTGGACGGGTACCCGGTCGCCGCGGGCGAGCTCGCCGAGGCCGTCGGCCTCGAAGCGATCGAACCGCGGTTCCCCACGCCCGCCGGCCTGGTTTCCGCCGCCTCCTTCGACGCCGAGCCCGAGCCGCTGGTCCCGCTCTACCTGCGGCGGCCGGACGCCGAGGAGCCCGGCAAGCGGAAGTCGGTGCTCACCAGGTGAGCGAGCCGGCCGCCGAGGTCAAGATCCTCAAGCTGCGACGCGCGGACCTGCGCCGCTGCGCTCAGCTGGAGCAGGTGCTGTTCGCCGACGACGACCCGTGGTCGCAGGCGGCGTTCTCCTCCGAGCTGGACCAGGGCCATCACTACGTCGGCGCCTACCTGGGCGAGCGGTTGATCGGCTACGCGGGACTGGCGGTCAACGGCCGGCCGCCGCACCTGGAGGCCGAGGTGCACACCATCGGCGTCGACCCCGACCACCAGGGGCGCGGTGCCGGGAAGGCGCTGCTGCGCGCGTTGCTGGCCCGAGCCGACGAGCGAGGGGCGGCGACCTTCCTGGAGGTGCGCACCGACAACGAACCGGCCATCGCGATGTACCGCGACCACGGCTTCGAGATCGTCGGACTCCGCCCGCGCTACTACCAGCCCTCCGGGGCCGATGCCCACACCATGCGACGTGAAGCGCCGAAGGAGGCGTCATGAGCGGCACTGCAGCTCCCGGTTCTCGTGGGAGCCGGCCGGTTCCGGGCGACCGGATCGTCCTGGGGATCGAGAGCTCCTGCGACGAAACGGGTGTCGGCCTGGCCCGGCTCTCCGCTGACGGCGGTGTCGAGCTGCTGGCCGACGCCGTGGCCTCCAGCGTGGACGAGCACGCGCGGTTCGGCGGCGTGGTCCCGGAGATCGCCAGCCGCGCGCACCTGACCGCGATGGCTCCCACGATGCGCCGCGCGCTGGACGAATCAGGTCTCTCGCTGTCCGATGTGGACGCCATCGCGGTCACCGCCGGGCCCGGACTGGCCGGTGCGCTGATGGTCGGCGTCGCGTCCGCAAAGGCCTACGCGACGGCGCTCGACGTGCCGCTGTTCGGCGTCAACCACCTGGGCGGGCACGTCGCCGTGGACACCCTGGAGCACGGCGCGCTGCCGGAACGCTGCCTGGCGCTGCTGGTTTCCGGCGGGCACAGCCAGCTCCTGCTGGTGGAGGGCGTCGGCGAGAAGATCACCGAGATCGGCAGCACCATCGACGACGCGGCGGGCGAGGCCTACGACAAGGTCGCCCGCCTTCTCGACCTGCCCTACCCGGGTGGTCCGCCGATCGACGCGCAGGCCAAGCTCGGCAACCCGAAGGCCATCGCGTTCCCGCGCGGCCTCACCGGTCCGCGCGACGCCAAGTACGACTTCTCCTTCTCCGGCCTCAAGACCGCCGTCGCCCGCTGGGTCGAGACCGAGCAGCGCGCGGGCCGGGAGATCTCGGTTCCCGACGTGTGCGCCTCGTTCCAGGAGGCCGTCGCCGACGTGCTCACCGCCAAGGCGGTGCGCGCCGCGCAGGACCACGACATCGACACGCTGGTGATATCCGGTGGTGTGGCGGCGAATTCGCGGTTGTCGGCGCTCGCGCGCGAGCGCTGCGCCACCGCGGGGATCACGCTGCGCGTGCCGCGTCCGCGGCTGTGCACCGACAACGGCGCGATGATCGCCGCGCTCGGAGCCCACGTGCTGCACTCCGGTGCCAAGCCGTCACCCCTGGACATGCCGGCGAACCCGGGTCTTCCGGTGCACGCCATCGTCGTGCGCTGAGGATCAGCGCGGCAACCAGAAGGCCTTGACCGTCGCGAGGTACTCGCGACGGGTGGCCCGCGCGTTGACCCGCCGCAGGCCTTCGGCCGCCGCGTCGTGACCGACGCCGTGGGCGTCGATCCCGAGCCGCCGGGCCAGCGCGATCGACCGGCGCAGGTGGAATCGCGTGGTCACCACGGTCGCGGAGCCGTGCTCCTCGGCGGCCGTCCGGCAGGACGAGTAGGTGTCCACACCGGACTCGTCGAGCACCAGCGATTCCTGCGGAATCCCCTGCGAGAGAAGGTAGTTCGCCATCGTGACGGGCTCGCTGTGCCCTCGGGACTCCGGCGAGCCGCTGACGATGATCCGCCGCACCTTGCCCGCCCGGTGGAGATCCCGGGCGAGGTCCAAACGCCCCTGCAAGATCCGGCTCGGTGCTCCGTCCCAGCGGACCCCGGCGCCCAGCACGAGGGCGACGTCGTTCGCGGGAACGTCGTCGACACCCCGCACCCGCCCGGCGCTGCGTCCCCGCGCCCACAGCAACGGGATCGCCAGGAATCCGGCCACCAGGCCGAGGAGTACCAACACCACACGCACGCGGCCAGTCTGCCACCCCGCCTCTCGGGCGGCCTCACGCGCAACCGCGGGAGCCGCGCGTGCGACTCCCGCGGTTCTCGTCAGGACGCGGTCAGGCGGGGTTGAGGGCGGGGTTGCCGTCCTCGATGACGAAGGACTTCGCGGTCGAGGCGGTGGCGTCCTCTTCGGACACCTTCGACAGGACCCGGTAGTCGGCCGTCAGCTGCGTGCCGGTGAACTTCGTCCGCACGTATCCGCGGCGGTCGGCGTAGAACTTCACGTGCGGGTTCTCCGACAGGACGTCCTCGTTGGTGTCGTCGCTGCCGTCGCCACCGCTGGTGACCGACGTGGTGACCAGCTCGGTCCCGACCGCGCGCGAGTCGGGGTCGTCGTGGGTGCGCTTGATCTCCGCCGCCCAGTGCCGGTGCACGTCACCGGTCAGCACGACGCCGTTGCGGACCTTGCTGTCGGCCATGGCGTCGGCGATGCGGTCGCGGTTGGCGACGTAGCCGTCCCAGGCGTCCATGTTGTAGCCCTCCTCCGAACCCGGGGTGAGGTCCAGCTTGGAGAAGACCACCTGCTGGCCGAGCACGTCCCAGCGCGCGGAGGTGCTGTTGAAGCCGTCGATGATCCACTGCTCCTGCTCGGCGCCGGTCAGCGAGCGCTTCGGGTCCTCGCGGTCGTCGCAGCCGGACTGCACGCCATCGCCGCACACCTGGTTGCTGCGGTACTGCCGGGTGTCGAGCATGTGGAAGTTGACCAGCGAGCCCCAGGAGAGCCGCCGGTAGAGCTGCAGGTCGATCCCGTCGGGCTTGGAACCCGAGCGCAGCGGCATGTTCTCGTAGTACGCCTGGAACGCGGCCTTGCGCCGGTCGAGGAAGCCGTCGTCGGGCTTCTCCGGGGTCTCGTCCGCCCAGTTGTTCTCGGTCTCGTGGTCGTCCCACACCACGACCCACGGCGCGGTCGCGTGCGCGAGCTGCAGGTCGGGGTCGGTCTTGTACTGCGCGTGCCGCTGCCGGTAGTTGGCCAGCGTCCGGGTTTCCGGTCCGAGGACCTTCCGGACGTCGTCGTCGGACGCGGCGTACTCGTACTGGTAGTCGCCGAGGTGCAGGATCAGGTGCGGTTCGTCCTCGGCCATCCGCCTGTAGGCGGTGAAGTAGCCCTCGCCGTAGTGCGCGCACGAGGCGAAGCACATGGTCAGCTCGCCGAGCGAGCCCGCGGCGGGAGCGGTCCGGGTCCGGCCGACCGGGGAGATCGCGTCCTGGGCCTTGAAGCGGTAGAAGTACTCGGCTCCGGGCTGGAGCCCTTCGAGCTCGACGTGGACGCTGTGCCCCAGATCAGGTGCCGCCTGCGCTTCGCCGGACTGCACGACGTCGCTGAACTTCTCGTCCGTGGCGACCTCCCACTGCACCGGGACGACCTTGTCGGGCATGCCGCCCAGGCCGTCGTCGTTGGTGGGGTCGGTGGCCAGGCGGGTCCAGAGCACCACGCCGTCCGGCAGCGGGTCGCCCGAGGCGACGCCGAGGGTGAAGGGGTCGGCCAGCTTGCGGAGGCCCGCGCCGGGCATCGCCAGCGCGTTGGCCACGGCTGATCCACCCAGCGCGGTCGCGCCGAGGGCGGCGGCACCGCCCAGCAGCACGGCGCGCCGGGTGAACCGGCCGGGTAACGGAACGTGGGATTCGGACATCTCAAGCCCTCCAGGTCTCCTGCGGACACATCCGCAGATCGACGGTGTCGTCCGTGGAGGTCGGAAACTACCCAGATGCCTGAAGGGTTTGGTGAATTCTCGGCAAAATCAGGCGGCCGCACCATCGCGGCCTCGTCTCGAAGGAGGCGTCCGCTACTTCGGACGCCAGCTGGATCGGGTCGGAGGACCGGACGGACCAGGCGGGCGAGCGGGTCGGGGACGTCGTTCCCACGGCCGGTTCGCGGGCTTGGATCGGGCTGGCATGCCGTGCAACCTAGGACACCGGACGCTGCTGGCGTGAACCTCCTGGGGCCTTTGGTGAGATTCCCCGCATGCCGATCTACCAGGGATGATCACGCTGCGCGCAGCGGAGGTGACGACGTCGCAGGTGGAACCCGGTGCGGTGATCGACACCGAGTGCCACCACCTTCAGTGATGCCATCGACCCGTTGGGTGAATCGACCCCGATCGGCGGTTGCGGGGAGCTCCGCGCGGGTTGAATGAACCCCGCCCTTCGGGGCGCCTGGACGTTGCCGTTGAATGCAGCGAGTCGCGTTCCGGCGTTCGGGTGAGTGGGTGGCTGTTGAGCGTTGGCACTCTCCTGGGTAGAGTGCCAAACAGCACGGCGCCACCGCGCCCCGGCACCCGCGACGACGGGGAGCAACGGAGCCGTCATTCCCAGCCAACGCTTCGAAGGCCCCAGAAGGTGGAGGTCACACCGTGGCGAGCATCAAGCCGCTAGAGGACAAGATCGTCGTCCAGGCGAGCGAGGCCGAGACGACGACTGCGTCCGGCATCGTGATCCCGGACACCGCCAAGGAGAAGCCCCAGGAGGGCAAGGTCTTGGCCGTCGGCCCGGGTCGCATCGACGACAAGGGCAACCGCATCCCCGTGGATGTCAATGAAGGCGACGTCGTCATCTACTCGAAGTACGGCGGAACCGAGGTCAAGTACAACGGCGAGGAGTACCTGATCCTCTCCGCCCGCGACGTGCTGGCCGTCGTCAACTGACGCCCAGATCATCGTGCGCCCACCGAGTGTGGGCACAGCCGCCCCGGCGGTCCCGACCGCGGGACCGCCGGGGCGGCTGCATGTCGGGGATCAGGCACTCTTCTGAAGGGCTGTAGCAAACATGGCTAAGCAGATCACCTTCGACGAGCAGGCGCGCCGTGCGCTGGAAAGCGGCGTCAACCAGCTCGCCGACGCGGTGAAGGTCACGCTCGGGCCGCGCGGCCGGCACGTTGTGCTGGACAAGCAGTTCGGCGGACCGCAGATCACCAACGACGGCGTCACCATCGCTCGCGAGATCGAGCTCGAGGACGCCTTCGAGAACCTGGGCGCCCAGCTCGCCAAGAGCGTCGCGACCAAGACCAACGACGTCGCCGGTGACGGCACCACGACCGCCACCGTGCTGGCTCAGTCGCTGGTCAGCGAGGGCCTGCGCAACCTGGCCGCGGGCGCGAACCCGGCGTCGCTGAACAAGGGCGTCACGCTGGCCGCGGACGCCGTGATCGAGGCGCTGAAGGCCAAGGCCACCCCGGTCAAGGGCCGCGACAACATCGCCCAGATCGCCACCGTCTCCTCGCGCGACGAGGCCATCGGCGACCTGGTCGGCGAGGCCATGGAGAAGGTCGGCGAGGACGGCGTGATCAGCATCGAGGAGTCCTCGACGCTGGCCACCGAGCTCGACCTCACCGAGGGCGTCCAGTTCGACAAGGGCTTCGTCTCCCCGCACTTCGTCACCGACGCGGAGCGCCAGGAGGCCGTCCTGGAGGACGTCCAGATCCTGCTCCACCGGGAGAAGATCTCCAACATCCAGGACCTGCTCCCGCTGCTGGAGAAGGTCGTGGAGTCCGGCAAGCCGCTGCTGATCGTGGCCGAGGACGTCGAGGGCGAGGCGCTGTCGACCCTGGCCGTCAACGCCGTGCGCAAGACCCTCAAGGTCGTCGCGGTCAAGGCGCCGTTCTTCGGCGACCGCCGCAAGGCCTTCATGGACGACCTCGCCATCGTCACCGGCGCCGAGGTCATCGCCCCCGAGGTCGGCCTGAAGCTGTCCGAGGTCGGCCCCGAGGTGCTGGGCTCGGCTCGCCGGGTCACCGTCACCAAGGACGAGACCACGCTGGTCGACGGCCACGGCTCCGCCGACGACGTCAAGGAGCGCGCCTCCCAGCTCCGCAAGGAGATCGAGGCGACCGACTCCGACTGGGACCGCGAGAAGCTGCAGGAGCGGCTGGCCAAGCTGGCCGGCGGCGTCGCGGTGATCAAGGTCGGCGCGGCCACCGAGACCGAGCTCAAGGAGCGCAAGTCCCGGATCGAGGACGCCGTCGCGGCCGCCAAGGCCGCCGCGGAGGAGGGCAGCGTCCCCGGTGGCGGGTCCGCGCTGATCCACGCCGCCAAGTCGCTCGAGGGCAACCTCGGGCTGACCGGTGACGAGGCGACCGGCGTGCAGCTGGTCCGCCGCGCCCTGGAGGCTCCGCTGTACTGGATCGCCTCCAACGCCGGGCAGGAGGGCGCCGTCGTGGTGTCCAAGGTCCGCGACCTGGAGTGGGGTTCCGGCTACGACGCCGCCTCCGGCCAGTACGGCGACCTGGTGCAGACAGGCATCGTCGACCCGCTGAAGGTGACCCGCTCCGCGGTCGCCAACGCGGCCTCCATCGCCCGCATGGTGCTCACCACCGAGAGCGCGGTCGTGGACAAGCCGGAGGAGACCGAGGACGCGGGCCACGGACACGGCCACGGCCACGGTCACTGACCTGCTGTGAGAACCGCCCCTCTCCTCGTCCGGCGCCGCTAGCGCCGTCGGGCGGGGAGAGGGGCGGCTTCGCCGCTCGATGAGCACGAGAGATCGGGGCGGTACCCAGGCTTGGGTACCGCCCCGATCTCTTTCTTCGTCTTCGCCGGGAGCGAATGACGCCCCTCGTGCCATTCGATCCCGGCCCACCTGACCCGCGGTGCTTTCCCCCACCACCGGGTCATGGGATTGGAGTCAGCTGGCTGCGACGGCCAGCTGCTGGCGCTTGCGCGCCTTGATGATGACTTCGCGCTCGGACTCGGACAGGCCTCCCCAGATGCCGTACGGCTCCTGAACCGCCAGTGCGTGCGTTCTGCACTGGGCTAGCACAGGGCAGTGCTGGCACACCTCCTTCGCCTTCGCCTCACGCCTGGCTCGCGCCGGACCTCGCTCTCCGTCTGGATGAAAGAAGTACGCGCTGTCCATCCCCCTGCACGAGCCCCGTATCTGCCAATCCCAGATATCAGCGTTCGGTCCTGGAAGACGTCGAGTGTCTGCCATTGCGACAACCACCTCCCACCGGTGGATCCCCTCCCTTGCTGCGACGGGACCGCCGCAGCCTCGCATGATCCGACCGTAGGACCGAGCCAAAACTTGTTCAACCCCTTTCGCGCCAAAAGCTGTTCATCATTGGTGTGATCCTTGGAAATGGGGTGATCGAAGTCCGACCGGCTTGCCCTCAGCGGGCGAGAACCGGAATATGTCCCGCGTGACGACGCGGCCTGAACCAATTTCCGGGGTGGACACCTCGGACCCGCTCGGCGACGCAGCTGCGGGTGAGACGGAGGTCACGTCGGAGATGTCAGCGCAGGGGCCGGAGGGGATCGCTCTGGACGACGAGCCGAGGCTCAGCGTCGCCGCGGTCGCCCGCAGGCTCGGCGTCGCGCCCGCAACGCTGCGCACCTGGGACCGCCGCTACGGGCTCGGCCCCAGCGATCACACCAGCGGCAGGCACCGGCGATACGGGCCGGGCGACGTGGCCCGCTTGGAGCAGATGCAGCGGGCGCTGCTGCGCGGTGCTTCGCCCATGGAGGCCGCCCGCTACGCCCGCACGGTCGCCGCTCCGCCCCCGCAGCGCGCTGTGGACGGCTCCTCGCCGGAGGGCGCGGGTGCCGAGGGCCCGCTGCTGCTGTCCGGCGTTCTGGACGGCGATGACGACCAGCTCGCGCTGGCCGGGGCCCACACCGGAGGTGGCGGCCTCAAGCTCTCCGGGGCCGGCCCGCGCGTCCGCGGTCTGGGCCGGGCCGCGCTGGCGCTGGACTCGTGGTCGGTGCAGCAGCTGCTGATCGAGTCGATGGACGGCGACGGCGTCGTCCGCACCTGGCAGGAGATGGTGCAGCCGGTGCTGCGCGCCGTCGGCGAGCGCAGGCAGCGCTCCGGCAGCGGCGTCGAAGTGCTGCAGCTGCTCAACGACTGCGTGTCGACCGCCCTGCGCTCGGTGATCGCGCGGGCCCCGAAGCCGGAGAACCCGCGACCGGTGGTGCTCGCGCCGGTCCCCGGTGAGGCCCAGGAGCTGGAGCTGGTGGCCCTGGCCGCGGCGCTGGCCGCGAACCGGGTGGGGCACCGGCTGTTCGGTGCCGCGCTGCCGCGCGAAGGCCTGGCCGCCGCCGTGAAGCGCTCCGCGCCCTCCGCCGTCGTCCTGTGGGCGGATCAGCCGCACTACGCGGCTCCGCGCGTCCTCGACGACATCCCGATCACCCGCCAGCGGGCCCGCGCGTTCGTCGCGGGAGCGGGCTGGTCGCCCGAAGCGCTGCCCGGGCACGTGGAGCTGCTGGGGTCGCTGGAGGCCGCCGTCTCGCGGGTTTCCACGACCGTCCTGGGCTGAGTTGAGCTGGATGTGACCCAAATCACAGAACCTTTTGCGGGCCCGGAAACGATGTTCGTTCGGACGGGCGAAGTGATCGTCACATTCTCAGCGATCGGGTGAACATCGCAGGTATGGCGCGTGGACGAGACCATTCAAGGGGTAACGGGAAGCGCTTGCTCCGTTCCGGTGAACGTCCCCCGCGAGTGTCAGGGACCCCAACTCTGGACGGATTAAGCACCGGATCGTGTCAAGGTTTCGCCCCATGCGTCCGATAGGGCTTGTGGAACGTCACTCGCCTGCAGGAAGGAGTTCCCGTGACGACGGTCTTGATCTGCGATGACCGACGTAGCGTCCGGGAAGGGCTCACTCGTGTGATGTCAGCTGTCCCCGGAGTGAGCCGGATCGATTGCGTCGCGCATGGCGACGAGCTGTTGGCCCGTTTCTCGCGGCAGGCCGTGGACGTCGTGCTGGTGGGAACCCAGCGCGCCGTGCCCAACGGCGTCGAGGCCACGCGCCGGCTCGTTTCCGCGCACCCCCAAGCGAATGTGATCGTCTTCGGTGCCCCCGACGACGCGGCGAGCATCGCCGCGGCCATCGCCGGTGGTGCCCGCGGTTACCTCCGCTGGGACGCCTCCCGGCCCGAACTCGTCGCGGCGTTGGCCCACACGCTGGCCAGCACCTCGGTGCCCGCACCGCGGCAACCGTCCGACCCCGGCGTGCAGCTCACGGAGCGCGAGCTCCAGGTGCTGCGCGGCATGAGCCAGGGCAAGAGCAACGGCCAGATCGGCCGCGAGCTCTACCTCTCCGAAGACACGGTCAAAACCCATGCTCGCCGGCTGTTCCGCAAGCTCGGCGTCCGCGACCGCGCTCAAGCGGTGGCGCACGGGTTCCGCCGCGGTCTCGTCGCTTGAGCCGATGATCAGACGCCACCGGCACGGAGTTGGGGGACGCCGGTGGCCGTCCGACGAGAGTGCCTTCCGGTGAGCTGACGCTTCGGGAGTGGCTATGGCTCGCATCGCGCCGCAGTCGCCGCGTTTCGCGGCGAACGGCGGAGTTTCCGTGATGTGAGCCATAGTCGCCTCCGATCGGTCGGGCTTCCAGGTGCCGGCGGCGAGAACCATCTCCACTCGGCCGTCGCCGCCGCCGCGCACCTTCGGCAGACGTGTGAAGATCGTCTCCGAATCCCTTCCCATGCACCACAAAGACGTCGGTGGCCTCGACGAACGTCACCGACCCCAGCTTCTGGTAGATGTGGATGTGTGACGACGACGGCCCCCGATCCCCGGTCCCTGTTCTGCGAACGCCTCCTGCCCGGTACGGTGACCAGGGCGCAGCGTGCGGTGCACGCGAAACTCGCCGGGCAAATCCGAATCGCTTGAACGCGTAACACCAGGGCTGCTGTCTGCGATGACCAATGTGGGGGACGGGCTGGACGCTCTTGTAAGCGCCGCCGTCGACGGCGATCGTCAGTCGATTGAGCGCTTGCTGGCCGAAATCCGTCCTTTGGTGGTGCGGTACTGCCGCGCCAGGGTCGGACGAAACGAGAGGTCGTTCGCTTCGGCGGACGACGTCGCCCAGGAAGTGTGCCTGGCGGTACTCACCGCGCTGCCCACTTACAAGGACCAGGGTCGTCCCTTCTTGGCGTTCGTGTACGGCATCGCCGCGCACAAGGTGGCTGATGCGCACCGTGCGTCAGCTCGCAACCGTTCTGAACCGGTCGCGGACATGCCGGACACCCCGGAGTCCGACGCCGGTCCAGAGCAGCGGGCGATGCAGGGTGAGCTCTCGGGCAGGATGGCGCAGTTGCTCCAAATCCTTCCGGCCAAGCAGCGGGAGATCTTGCTGCTCCGGGTGGTAGTCGGGCTGTCGGCAGAGGAAACCGCCGAAGCGGTCGGCTCGACACCGGGCGCTGTGCGCGTGGCACAACATCGCGCACTAGCCCGGTTGCGGAAGACGCTGTCCGCGGAGGAGGTGGTCTGAATGGCTGAGCGGAAAGGGCCCGGAGGGGAGCTGGGAGGCGACCCCGCCGAGGAATCCGCCGTGGAGCAGGACCGTTCGACCCATGCTGACGAGCGGGACTCGGCTCCCCTTGAGGGATCCGCAGGCGAAGGAACGGAACTGAGCGAGAACCACCGGGACTCCGGCTCGGACGAGCCCGAGGACTCCCGCGAAGAGGCCGGTGCCGAGGTGCTGACCTTCCGCCCGCGCGGTGACGCGGACGAGGAGCTCGGTGACCTCGACGACTTCAGCGATGAACCGATCGACCTGGCCGCGCTTCAGGAGGACGACGCCCTCCTCGACGCGCTGGGCGGGACGAACCCCGACGTGCCCGCAACGGGCGGCGACGGCCCCAGCCTGGAACAACTGCTGGTGGCGTGGCGTCAGGACGTCGATTCGGCTCCGATCGGTGACCTGGTGGACACGGACACCGCCGTTGCGGCGATCGCCGAGGTCGGAAGGCCGCGCAGCTTCCTGCGGCGCAGGCACCTCGTCCCGGTGGCCACCGCGGCAGCGGTTCTGATGATCACGTTCACGGGTGTCGGCGTGGCCGCGCGGGACGCGCAGCCCGGCGACATGCTGTGGGGCGTCGCCCAGGTGCTCTACAACGATCACACCACCGCCGTGCAGGCGGCGGCTTCGGCTCGGTTGGACCTCGCCACGGCGGAGAGCGCCGTGAACGACGGGCACTACGCCGATGCCGAGGAGAGCATGCGGTCGGCGAAGGAGTCGATGCAGCAAGTCGACGCCGAGCACGGCCTGTCCGAGCTCAGGGCTGCGCACGAGTCGCTGACCAAGCGCATCGGTGAAGGCGAAGGAGACTCGTCGCAGTCCTCGACGCCCACCACGACGCTGCCGCCGACGACTCAGCCGTCCCCGTCGCAGCCGCTCCCGCCGGACCCGGGCATCCCGCCGACGGACAGCACCACTCCGCCGTCGAGCACCACCGGGCCGACCTCGCCGACCACGTCGCCGAGCGAGACCAGCAGTTCGGAGACCACTTCGGGCGGCTGGTTCTGGCCGCCGAACCAGCCCCAGACCTCAACACCGTGATCGCAGCGAAGGACTCCCTGTTTCCTTGAGAGAGGGAGTCCTTCTGCGTGGTGGTGATGTCGTGTGGGTGGGGAAGTTTTCATGAAAGCTTCCCCACCCACACGACATGCGGATCAGCCTGGAAGAAGAGACGCGCTAGAGAGCGGTTTCGCTCTCCGTCATCCCGTCTGCGTAGCCTCGGCAGTACTCCCAGGTGACGTACTGGCCCGGATCCGGGTCGAAGGCCGGTTCGTGGGGGCGCATGCGGCCGTCGTGCAGGAGCTGGGAAAGGCTGGAGCGCAGCAGCTCCCAGTCGTGGTAGTGGCACTCGCCGCAGTCCGCGCAGTCCACCACGATGCCCCGCACACCACGGGGTTCGAGCAGCGCCTGGTAGACGGCCAGATCGGTCAGGTCGGCGAGCAGCTCGGCGCGCTCCTCGTCGCCGAGCGGCGGACCGTCCTCGGCGTCGTGATCACCGAGTGCCATGCTCGGATCTTCCGGGTCACCCGCGAACGGGTCTGGTGGCATCGGATCGTGCGGCACGGCCCGCACGGTACCGGGCGCATCGCCCGCGCGGGGCTCTCGGGGCTGGTTTCACACGCCTGCGGACGCGGCCCGTGGTCTGGGGCACCTCTGCCGGGACGGGGCAATCGCGTTCTGACCTGTGGTCTCTATCATCTGGGGAATCCCGTATCCCGTCACCGCGTTGCTCATCAGCACAAGCTGACTCCCGCGACGCGATCGCCGTGGTAATCCCAGCAAGCCGCACCTTGAAGGTTTGTGGGCCATATCGTGAAGGAAGGCACATCCCTCGCCATGACCAGCGAACTCTCCGCACCCGGCCTCCCCTCGAAGTTCGCGACGCTGGGTCTGACCTTCGATGACGTGCTCCTGCTCCCCGACGAATCGGACGTCATCCCGAGCTCGGTGGACACCTCGACGCAGCTCTCGCGCAACATCCGCCTGCGGGTCCCGCTGCTGTCGGCGGCGATGGACACCGTCACCGAGGCCCGGATGGCGATCGCCATGGCGCGCCAGGGCGGCGTCGGCATCCTGCAGCGCAACCTGTCCGTCGAAGAGCAGGCCTCCCAGGTGGAGGTCGTGAAGCGCTCCGAGGCCGGCATGGTGACCGACCCGGTGACCTGTTCGCCGGAGGACACCCTCGCCGAGGTCGACGCGCTGTGCGCCCGGTTCCGGATCTCCGGCGTCCCGGTGACCGACCCGGACGGCACGCTGGTCGGCATCATCACCAACCGCGACATGCGCTTCGAGGTCGACTACACGCGCAAGGTCCGCGAGGTGATGACCACCGCGCCGCTGATCACGGCCCAGGTCGGGGTCACCGCAGACGCCGCGCTCGGCCTGCTGCGCCGCAACAAGATCGAGAAGCTGCCGATCGTCGACGGCGCGGGCAAGCTGCGCGGCCTCATCACCGTCAAGGACTTCGTCAAGACCGAGCAGTACCCCAGCGCCACCAAGGACCCCGACGGCCGCCTGCTGTGCGGCGCCGCCGTCGGCGTCGGCGCCGACTCGCACGAGCGCGCGATGGCCCTGGTCGACGCGGGTGTGGACGTGCTGATCGTGGACACCGCGCACGGGCACTCCCGCGCGGTGCTGGACACCGTCTCGACCTTGAAGAAGGAGCTGGGCAACTCCGTCGACGTCATCGGCGGCAACATCGCCTCCCGCGCGGGCGCGCAGGCGCTGGTGGACGCGGGCGCGGACGCCGTCAAGGTCGGCGTCGGCCCGGGCTCGATCTGCACCACCCGCGTGGTCGCCGGCGTCGGCGTCCCGCAGATCAGCGCGATCTACGAGGCGAGCATGGCCTGCAACCCCGCCGGCGTTCCGATCATCGGCGACGGCGGCATCCAGTACTCCGGTGACATCGGCAAGGCCATCGCCGCCGGTGCCAGCACCGTCATGCTCGGCAGCCTCCTGGCCGGAACGGCCGAGTCGCCCGGAGATCTGGTGCTCGTCAACGGCAAGCAGTTCAAGGTCTACCGGGGCATGGGTTCGCTCGGCGCGATGCAGTCGCGCGGACAGGCCAAGTCCTACTCCAAGGACCGCTACTTCCAGGACGACGTGCTCTCCGAGGACAAGCTCGTCCCCGAAGGCATCGAAGGCCGGGTGCCGTTCCGCGGCCCGCTGTCCCAGGTCGTCGACCAGCTCGTGGGCGGACTCCGCTCCGGCATGGGTTACACCGGTGCCACCACGATCCCGGAGCTGCAGGACGCGAAGCTCGTGCGGATCACCGCAGCCGGCCTCAAGGAG
Organism: Saccharopolyspora tripterygii; assembly: GCF_054778355.1. Taxonomy (NCBI): domain Bacteria; kingdom Bacillati; phylum Actinomycetota; class Actinomycetes; order Pseudonocardiales; family Pseudonocardiaceae; genus Saccharopolyspora; species Saccharopolyspora tripterygii. Next base: position 684,723 of record NZ_BAAGZP010000008.1, read on the forward strand.
TCCCACCCCCACGACATCACCATGACGGTCGAGGCCCCCAACTACACCACCCGCTGATCACCCCGTCACCTGAGCTGATGCCAATTTCTTAGGTATTTGGGCATCACCCGGGTGACATGCAAATACTTAAGAAATTGACGCCAGCCCTACGCAGCGTGACCGGTTCGGTGCGTGGTGGTGCGGGTGTGTGGTGATGGGGGACCCGGGCGGCGGGGGTTCTGTGCTTGCGGAGAGAATGTTTCGCTGGACATTCGCCGCTAGGAGGGACTCACGGTGCGGGATCAGGTTGAGATCGGCATGGGCCGGACCGCGATGCGCGGCTACGACTTGGAGGACGTCGAGATCGTGCCCTCGCGGCGCACGCGTTCGTCCAAGGACGTGTCGCTGGCCTGGCAGATCGATGCCTACCGCTTCGACATCCCGGCGATCATGCACCCCACCGACGCGGTCGTCTCGCCCGCGTCGGCCGTGCGCATGGGCGAGCTCGGCGGGCTGGGCGTGATCAACGCCGAAGGCCTGTGGGCCCGGCACAGCGACGTCGAGGACAAGATCGCCGACGTCATCCGCCTCGCCGAGGAGACCAGCGACCTGGAGGCGCCGATCGCGCGCCTGCAGGAGCTGCACGCCGCCCCGCTCCGGCTGGACCTGCTCACCGAGTCCCTCAAGCAGGTCAAGGACTCCGGGGTCACGGTCGCCGCGCGGGTCAGCCCGCAGCACGCCGAGGAGCTGACCCCGGACCTGCTGGCCGCGGGCGTCGAGATGCTGTTCGTGCAGGGCACGATCATCTCCGCCGAGCACGTGGCCCGCGACGGCGAGCCGCTGAACCTCAAGCGCTTCATCAACGAGCTCGACGTGCCCGTGGTGGCCGGCGGTGTCGGTGACTACCGGACCGCGATGCACCTGATGCGCACCGGCGCGGCCGGTGTGATCGTCGGATTCGGCCAGTCCCGGGCCGCCACGACCACCCAGGTCCTGGGCATCGGCGTGCCGATGGCCACCGCGATCTCCGATGCTGCCGCTGCCCGCCGCGACTACCTCGACGAGACCGGTGGCCGCTACGTGCACGTCATCGCCGACGGCGCGCTGTCCTACTCCGGTGACATCGCCAAGGCCATCGCCTGCGGCGCCGACGCCGTGATGCTGGGCGAGGCGCTGAGCGAGTCCACCGAGTCGCCCGCCCAGGGTTACTACTGGACCTCCGCCGCCGCGCACCCGAACCTGCCGCGCAGCGAGATCGTCGGCTTCGCCGGCACCGACGCGGACCTCGAAACGCTGCTCTTCGGCCCCAGCAGCGACCCGTACGGGACGCTGAACCTCATGGGCGGTCTGCGCCGCGCCATGGCCAAGACCGGTTACCGCGACCTCAAGGAATTCCAGAAGGTCGGCCTGATGCTGCGCGGCTGAGGCCCGATCCCCGCGGTGTGGGAGGGCAGCGGAACCTGCCCTCCCACCACCCGGAACAGGGGCTAGCTACTGCCGAGTAGCTTCATCTAGTCTGTCGCGCATGGCACAACGTGGTGGTAGCGGTACCGATTTCGACGTGGTGGTCATCGGTTCAGGCTTCGGTGGCAGCGTCGCTGCCCTGCGCCTGACCGAGAAGGGCTACCGGGTCGCGGTGCTCGAAGCGGGGCGCCGGTTCTCCGACGAGGAGCTCCCGAAGACCTCCTGGGACCTGCGCAAGTTCCTGTGGGCCCCGCAGCTGGGCTGCTACGGCGTGCAGCGGATCCACATGCTCCGCGATGTGCTCATCCTGGCCGGTGCCGGTGTCGGCGGTGGATCGCTGAACTACGCCAACACCCTCTACCGGCCGCTCAAGCCCTTCTACCAGGACTCGCAGTGGGCGCACATCACCGACTGGGAGTCGGAGCTGGCGCCCTACTACGACCAGGCCACCAAGATGCTCGGCGTGATCGAGCAGCCGTCGGAAACCCCGCACGACGTGGTCATGAAGCAGGTCGCCTCGGACATGGGCGTGGCCGACACCTTCCACCGCACCCCGGTCGGCGTGTACTTCAACGAACCCGGCCGCACCGACGCCGACCCCTACTTCGGCGGAGCGGGACCCGCGCGCACCGGCTGCACCGAATGCGGTGCCTGCATGACCGGTTGCCGGGTCGGCGCGAAGAACACGCTGATCAAGAACTACCTCTACCTCGCGGAGCAGGCGGGCGCCGAGATCTTCCCGCTCACCACCGTCAACCGGCTCGGCAAGGCGCGCGACGGGCGCTGGCGCATCGCCACCTCCCGGACCGGCGCGAAGCTCAACCGCAAGCCGAAGATCTTCAGCGCCGACCAGGTCGTGGTCGCCGCCGGGACCTGGGGCACGCAGAACCTGCTGCACGGCAGCGTCGACAACGGGGACCTGCCCAAGCTCTCCAAGCGGCTCGGGAAGCTCACCCGCACCAACTCCGAGGCGATCATCGGATCGCAGGTGGCGAAGCTGAACCCGGAGCAGGACTTCTCGACCGGTGTCGCCATCACCTCCTCGTTCCACCCTGACGAGGACACCCACATCGAGCCCGTCCGCTACACCAAGGGCGCCAACGCCATGGGACTGCTGCAGATCCCGGCGACGAAGGGCGGCCAGGGCTCGCGGTGGAAGCAGCTCGGGAAGTTCCTCCGGGAGAACCCGCTGCTGTCGCTGCGGATGCTCTCGGTGCGCAACTGGAGTCAGCGCACCGTGATCCTGCTGGTCATGCAGAGCCTCGACAACTCGCTGAGCACCAGCGTGAAGCGGTTGTTCGGCAAGCGGTTCCTGACCTCCGAGCAGGGGCACGGCTCGCCGAACCCGAGCTACATCGAAGCCGGTGAGCGCGCCAACGACATGGTCGCCGAGAAGATCGGCGGCATCGCCGGAGGGACCTGGGGCGAGATGTTCGACATCCCGCTCACCGCGCACTTCCTCGGTGGCTGCGCGATCGGCGACAGCCCCGAGACCGGAGTCATCGACCCGTACCACCGGGCGTGGGCCTACCCGACGCTGTCGGTTGTCGACGGCTCGGCGGTCAGCGCCAACCTCGGCGTGAACCCGTCGCTGACCATCACCGCGCAAGCCGAGCGCGCGTTCTCCCTGTGGCCGAACAAGGGCGACGCCGACACCCGGCCGGACCAGTCCGAGGGCTACCGCAAGGTCACCCCGGTCGAGCCGAAGTCCCCCGCTGTCCCGCCGACGGCACCCGCGGCCCTCCAGCTCCCGCTCGTCTAGGAACCGCTGGGCACCGCTGACGGCTCCCGCGACCGCGGGGGCCGTCAGCGGTGCGCGCCGTCCGGCGGGCCAACGCCGGGGCGATGCGGTTGTGGCCCCGGTTACCTGCGACAATGACCGGACCGCACTGCGATGGCCAAGGAGGTCGGCGACCACGTGTCCGGTTCCGCAAGCAACAGCGCCAACGGGCCTGTTCTCGTTGTCGACTACGGCGCCCAGTACGCGCAGCTGATCGCTCGCCGCGTGCGCGAGGCGCAGGTCTACTCCGAAGTCGTTCCGCACGACACCCCGGTGGCCGAGATCGCCGCCCGCAACCCCGCAGCGATCGTGCTGTCCGGCGGACCCTCCAGCGTCTACGCCGATGGCGCGCCTCAGGTCGACCCGGAGCTGTTCAACGCCGGCATCCCGGTGTTCGGCATCTGCTACGGCTTCCAGGCCATGACCTCCGCCCTCGGCGGAACCGTCGAGCACACCGGCACCCGCGAGTACGGCCGCACCGAGGTCTCCATCAGCGGAGACGGTGGCCGCCTGCACAACGACCTGCCCGGGCACCACCCGGTGTGGATGAGCCACGGCGACTCCGTCAGCAAGGCGCCCGAGGGCTTCCAGGTCACCGCGGGCACCAAGGACACCCCGGTCGCCGCCTACGAGAACGTCGAGCGCCGATTCGCCGGCGTGCAGTACCACCCCGAGGTCGTGCACTCCCCGCACGGCCAGGAAGTGCTGCGCCGATTCCTGCACGAGATCGCCGGAATCCGCCCCCAGTGGACGACCTCGTCCATCGTGGACGACACCGTCACCGCGCTCCGCGAGCAGATCGGCGACCGCCGCGCCATCTGCGGCCTCTCCGGAGGTGTGGACTCCGCCGTCGCCGCCGCGCTCGTGCAGCGCGCCGTCGGTGAGCAGCTGACCTGCGTCTTCGTCGACCACGGACTGCTGCGGGCAGGTGAGCGCGCCCAGGTCGAACGGGACTTCGTGGCCGCCACCGGCGTCCGGCTCGTCACCATCGACGCCGTCGACCGCTTCCTCGGCGCCCTCGCGGGGGTCACCGATCCCGAGGAGAAGCGCAAGATCATCGGCCGCGAGTTCATCCGCGTCTTCGAGCAGGCCGCCCGCGACCTGCAAGCCGAAGCCGGCGCCGCAGGCGAGCAGATCGACTTCCTGGTCCAGGGCACCCTCTACCCCGACGTGGTCGAATCCGGCGGAGGCTCCGGCGCCGCCAACATCAAGAGCCACCACAACGTCGGCGGCCTGCCCGACGACCTCCAGTTCTCCCTCGTCGAACCGCTGCGCGCGCTGTTCAAGGACGAAGTCCGCCGAGTCGGCCTCGAACTCGGCCTGCCCGAAACCATCGTGCACCGGCAGCCGTTCCCCGGCCCCGGCCTGGGCATTCGCATCATCGGCGAAGTCACCGGCGACCGGCTCGAAACCCTCCGCGCGGCCGACGCCATCGCCCGCGAAGAGCTCACCGCCGCCGGCCTCGATCGCGACATCTGGCAGTGCCCCGTCGTGCTGCTCGCCGACGTCCGCTCCGTCGGAGTCCAGGGCGACGGCCGCACCTACGGGCACCCCGTCGTGCTGCGTCCGGTGTCCAGCGAAGACGCGATGACCGCTGACTGGACCCGGTTGCCCTACGACGTGCTGGAGCAGATCTCGACCAGGATCACCAACGAGGTTTCTGATGTGAACCGGGTGACTCTTGATGTGACGTCCAAGCCGCCGGGGACCATCGAGTGGGAGTGAGCGTCCTTTGTGGACGTTCTTCGGTTGACGGCTCCGTGGCCGTTCTGCTTAGCGGTGCGGCTCAGTGATCAACTGCTCTGTGGTCTCTTTGCTTGGCGGTGCGGGTAGCGGAACCTCAGACGCCTTCTGGGTCCGGGATCCGAGACTTGAGTATGGAACAGATACGCGGCGCTACGGCTGTCCTCCCCAGAAGACGTCTGAGAACCCGCGGCGGTGCGGGTTGCTGGGGTGGGGCACTGAGGAAGCGCCTTCGGTGCTTGCCTGACGTGGGTCGTGGGGAAGTTTTCATGAAAACTTCGGTCTTGTACCCCAGCAGGAGCCTGAGAACCCGGCGGTGCCGGTTGCCGGGGTGGGGCAGTGAGAAAGCGCCTTCGGTGCTTGCCTGACGTGGGTTTGGTTTTCTTGCTCTGAATGCAGGAGTCCCCCTTCGACGAAAGCCGAAGGGGGACTCCTGCATTCAGCGTTTGGTCACTGCTCGACCTTGACCCAGTCGACGAGGTAGCGGGCGGTGCCCGCCTTGACTTTGTCGACGCTCTCCTGGGGGAGGCCCGGGTAGGGCTCGGTGACGCCGTTGACGCCCTGCGGGTACTGGCCGCCCAGGGCGAAGTTCAGGATCATGAACTGCGGGTCGTCGAAGACCCAGGTCCAGCCGTTGTTGGCGAACTCCTGCTTGGAGACCGTGTAGGTCTGCGTGTCGTCGACGAAGAAGGTGAAGCCCTCCGGCGTCCAGTCCACCCGGTAGGTGTGCCAGTCGGCCGGGTCCTTGCCCTCGAAGTTCTGCTGGTTGTTGATCGGCGTGTCGCCGTTGTACTCGGGCCCGTGGATGGCCGAGCTCGTCCACGGCTCGCCGACGTGCTCCATCACGTCGACCTCGCCGCACTCCGGCCACGGCTTGCCCTCGTTGATGCTGGTGCCCAGCGACCACCAGGCCGGCCACAGACCCGAAGCCGTGGCGTTCTCCGGCAGCTTGATGCGCGCCGAGTAGGAGCCGTAGGTGAACTCGAACTTGTCCTCGGTCTTGATGCGTCCCGAGACGAAGTCGTAGGTGCCCCCGTCGGGAGCCTGGAAGCCCTGCTTGTAGCGCGGGTGCACCGCCAAGGCGCCGTTCTCGGCGCCGGTGCCGCCGTCGTGGTCGATGTAGAGCGTCTCGGGTGAGTCGACGTAGGCCTGCTGCTCGTTGTTGACGGTGCCGAAGTTCTCGCCGGTCACCTCGACCTGCCACTTCGAGCGGTCGAGCTCGTCGCCGGAGAAGTCGTCGAAGAAGACCTCTGCGCGCGGCTTGGCGTCCTTCGGTGCCTCGCCCGGGACCGCCGCCGCGGCGGACGGTAGCGAGACGAACAGTGCGAGCACGGCACCGCCTGCGAGCACGCGGTTCCTGGTCATTGCAGCTCCTTGCGGGATTGTGGGAGCAACGCCGTTCGGATCGATCAAGACCGCAGTATCTGCAGATCGGAGCCGCGCTCGGGAGGTGTTGGCGAGTTTTGGAAGAGGACAGATGGGCGGACGGGCGAGGAACGGGAAAAATTCCCGGAAAACCTCACCCCGGACCGCGAATTCCCAGGTGCGATTGGGAATCTCAGTCGCTGCGCCTGCGCAGCGAGACCACCAGCAGGACGATGCCCACGAGCACCGCGACGCCCGCCAGGATCCACTGCAACTGGCTCTCCAGGTCGAGCGCGACCGCGGCCGCGATGATCGCCGCGATGGTGCCCGCGATCAGCAGGATCGGGTCGGGGCCGTCGTAGGGCTTGCTCTCGTCAGTCACGGAAGACCTCCACAGTTCCGGTGCCCGCGGTCGCGTTGAGCACGATTTCGCCGCCGCCGGGACCGTCCTGGCCCACGTCGGTGATCGCCTGGTTCAGGTCCTCGCCGTTGGAGAACCCGTTGAGGCAGTTGATGTCGCCCACGTCGACGCCGCACCGCACCCGCACGTCCACCTCGGGGGGAACGCGGACGTGGACGGTGCCCGCCCCGACGCCGACGTCGGTGCGCAGGACCTGGCCGGTGCTCATCCGCAGCGCGGACAGGTCGACGTCGACGGTTCCGGCTGAGCGGTGGTAGGTCGGTTGGACGTCGGCGACCTCGACGGGGGCGACGTGCAGGTCGCCGAGGCTCAGGTCGTCCCCGATCCGGTACTGGTGCGCGACCGAGGAGAGCAGGGCGACCATCGCCAGCGGCACCGCGATCACGATGGGCCACCGGCCCACGTGCAGGAACGCTCCGATCATCATCGCCGCGCCCAGCAGGCCGAGCGCGGTCGCCGTCGCGAAGTAGCCGGGTGCGCCCAGCGACGCGACGGCCGTGGCGCCGACGAAGGCGACCAGCAGCGCCAGCGGGTTGTACCAGCGGAAGCGGCGGCGCTGGGGCTCCGGAGGCTCCGGGTCCTGCGGTTCCGGCAGGTCCCAGGCGAAGGGCGCGGCGCCCAGCGGGTCCCACGCGGGCGGCGTCTGCTGCTGCGAGGCGGTGCCCGGGTAGATCCAGGTGTTCTCGCCGGTCGGCGTCGCCTGCGGCGGCGGGTTCGACGTCCCGGTGACCTGGCGATCTCCCTGGTTGCGATGCAGGAAGTACAGGGCGACGGGTCCCGCGGCCAGCCCCAGCACCGCCATCGAGTTGATCATCCACAGCATCGCGGGGATCAGCAGGAGCACCAGCGTGACGGCGATCCAGGTCCGGGTGGGCTCGCGTCGCGGAGTCGTCTGACCGGGCAGGGGTGCGGCTTCCTTCGGGAACAGCAGCCAGCCCAGCATGTACAGCACGAGCCCGGCGCCGCCGTAGCAGAAGAGCACCACGAAGCCGACGCGCACGAGGATCGGGTCGACGCCGTAGCGCCGCGCGATCGCCGCCGACACCCCGGCGGCTTTGCTGCCCGTGCTCGGGCGGACGGGCCGGGTGGCCCAGAAGTCGCGCGCGGTGGCCTCGAAACCACCGGTCTGCTGCGTGCTGTTCATGACGACCACTATCCGTTCCGGCACCGGTCGCGAGTATCGGGGAGGCCCCTGAGTCCGTCCCGGAACCGGGTCGGTTCCGGGTTCATCAGGGCGGTCCCTGATGCCCTTCGGCCCTCGACCGTGTGACCATCGAAAACGTGATGGCCCCCGACGACCAGACCCAGCGCCCCCAGAACAAGGTGGACCCGCTGCGGGAGACCGACCGGCTGGAGCAGGCGACCGCGCCCACCGAGGAGCTGCGCCTCGCCTACCTGCCGCTGCGCCGGACCCGCGACGGGCGGTTGCTGGCCGGCGTGTGCGCGGGCGTGGCCGAACACCTGGGCGTGCGGGTGCTGTGGGTGCGGATGGTCTTCGCGATCCTCTCCGCGATCGGCGGAGCCGGGATCCTCGCCTACGCGCTGCTGTGGGTGTTCGTGCCGCAGGGAGGCGGCTCGCGCCCGGCGACGAAGCAGGAGTGGCAGCAGGGGTTCGGGATCGTGCTGCTCGGCATCGGCGCGCTGGTCGGCTTCGGCGCCGTTCTGTCGATGCCCACCTGGCTGACCGTTCCGCTGGTGGTGGCCCTGGTGGGGGCGGCGGTCGTGTGGCGGGAGGCCGACGACTCACAACGCCGCAGGTGGCGGCAGGGCGCTCGTTCCGGAGTCGCGGGCGCCCTGCTGGGAACGGGAGCCCGCAGCGCGTGGATCCGGGTCTTCTCCGGCGCGGTGCTGGTGGTGCTCGGCATGGCCCTGCTGGTGGGCAGCACGACGTCGCTGGAATCGCTGCCGACCGGGTTGCTGGCCTCCGGCGCCACGCTGGTGGGCGTGGCCGTGCTGACCGTGCCCTGGTGGGTCCGGATGGTGCGCGACCTCAACGTGGAGCGGGCCAGCCGCATCCGCTCGCAGGAGCGCGCCGAGATCGCCGCGCACCTGCACGATTCGGTGCTGCAGACGCTGGCGCTGATCCAGAAGCAGGCCGATTCCGGGCGCGAGGTCCGCAGGCTGGCGCGCGGGCAGGAGCGCGAGCTGCGCGGCTGGCTCTACGGCCCGGACGGTTACGGCGCCGAGCCGAACCAGGTCGAGGACAAGCGGACCTTCGCCGCCGAGGTGGCGCGGATCTGCGGTGAGGTGGAGGACCACTTCGCGATCACCGTCCAGCAGGTCGTCGTCGGTGACTGCGAGGTCGACGACCGGCTCACCGCTGCCCTCAACGCGGCCCGCGAAGCGCTGGTCAACGCGGCCAAGCACGCCGGCGTCAGCGAGGTCAGCGCCTACGCGGAGATCGAACCGGAACTGGTGTCGGTGTTCGTGCGCGACCGGGGCGCCGGGTTCGACCCGGCGGAGGTCCCCGACGACCGCCACGGGCTGGCCGACTCGATCCGCGGCCGCATGCAGCGGCACGGCGGAACGGTCAAGGTGCGCACCTCGCCCGGGCAGGGCACCGAGGTCGCCATGGAAATGCCCAGGTCGGCCGCGTGAAGCGTAGTCTGCCAGGGGAAACGACGTGTGCGGAGGATGTTGTGACCGGAGAAGCCAGCGAGGGGACCAGCCCGGTCCGGGTGTTCCTCGTCGACGACCACGCGCTGTTCCGCGCCGGCGTTCGTGCCGAGCTCGCCGCTGACGACGGCGTCGAGGTGGTGGGCGAGGCCGGATCGGTCGGTGAGGCCGTGGCCGGCATCGGTCACTACCAGCCCGAGGTGGTCCTGCTCGACGTCCACATGCCCGACGGCGGTGGCGCCGAAGTCCTCCGCCAGGTCCGGGCCCGGTCCGGCGACGACAAGGGCGAGATCGTCTTCCTCGCGCTGTCGGTCTCCGACGCGGCCGAGGACGTCATAGCGGTGATCCGGGGCGGTGCCCGCGGTTACGTCACCAAGACCATCTCCGGGCGCGAGCTGGTGGACGCGATCACCCGGGTCAAGGCGGGCGACGCGGTGTTCTCGCCGCGCCTGGCGGGCTTCGTGCTCGACGCCTTCTCCGAGGGTCCGAACGCGGCGCCGGTCGGGGACCCGGAGCTGGACCTGCTGACCCGGCGGGAGCGGGAGGTTCTGCGGTTGCTGGCGCGCGGCTATGCCTACAAGGAGATCGCCTCCGAGCTGTTCATCTCGGTCAAGACGGTGGAAACCCACGTCTCCAGCGTGCTGCGCAAGACCCAGCTGTCCAACCGCTACGAGCTCTCCCGCTGGGCATCGGACCGCAGGTTGGTCTGACCCTTCCAACCTCCCGCGACATCCGAACGGGAGCGGAACGCGGAAGTTTTCATGAAAACTTCCCCTGGTGCCCCCGGGGTCGGGAAGTTTTCATGAAAACTTCCCCGGGATCACTTCATCGGGTGGTTCGTGGCGAGCTCGGCGTAGAGCTGCGAACCGCGCTTGAAGGCGTCCCGGACGCGTCCCCAGAACGCCCCCTGGCCCGGCCCCTTGCGGTGTGTCAGGGCGACGCCGACCAGGACCACGGCCATGCCCAGCAGGACCCGGAGCGGGAGCTGCTCGCCGAGCAGCAGCCAGCCGAGCAGCACCGAGAAGATCGGCATGATGTAGGTGACGGTGGACGCGGTGGTCGCCCCCTCGTCGCCGATGAGCCGGTAGTTCAGGGCGAAGCCGATGCCCGTGCCGACCACGCCGAGGGCGAGGATCGCCAGCAGCGCCAACGGGTTCCAGTGCACCAGCCGCAGCCCGCCGATGGGCAGCGCGAGCAGCGAGAAGCCGATCGCCGCGGTGAGCTGCATGCTCGCCAGGGCCAGCGGTGGCGTGCCGCGGCCGGCGATGAACCGTCCTGTGTAGACGAACCCGATGCCGTAGCTGGCAGCCGCCGCCACGCAGGCGAGCACGCCCCAGGTGAGCAGCCCGCCGCCCTGCCAGGGCGCGAAGATGACCAGCACGCCCAGGAATCCGAGCAGCAGTCCGGCCGCGCGACGCGGTGGCAGAGCCTCGCGCCCGGCGAGCAGCCCGAACAGCACCGTCCACAGCGGTGTGGTCGCGTTGAGAACGCCTGCCAGCCCGGACTCGACGCTCTGCTCGCCCGCCGCCAGCAGCACCCACGGCAACGAGTTGGCGAAGAACGCGGCGACCGCCACGTGCTTCCACAGGTTCCGGTCGCTCGGGATGCTCAGGCCGCGCACCGCGCAGATCGACAGCAGGGTCAGCGCGCCCAGCACGATGCGGGCGAACGCGATCTGCGTCGGTGACATCGCTTCGAGGCCGAGCTTGATCAGCAGGAAGCTCGCTCCCCAGAACAGCGCGAGCGCGCCGAGCCGGGCGTAGCTGGCCGGGTTGTTCATCTCCGCTCCCCAGTGTCGTCGTGTCCTGAGATCAGAGTGCAAGAGCCGAGATGTAAGAACAAGCGAATTATTCTCAACGAACCGTTAAGCGTTCCTGTAGTGTTTGGGGCATGCTCGACGTCAGACGGATGCAGGTGCTGCGCGCGGTGGTCACCAGCGGCTCGGTGAGCGCCGCCGCGGCCAACCTCGGCTACACTCCCTCGGCCATCAGCCAGCAGCTCGCCACCCTGGAGCGGGAAGCCGGAACGCCGCTGCTGGAGAAGGCCGGTCGCGGCCTGCGGCCCACCCCGGCGGGCACGCTGCTGGCCGACCGCGCCGGGCGGATCTCCGAACTGCTCAACGAGACCGAGGCCGACCTCGCCGACATCCGGGCGGGCCGCACCGGCGTGCTGCGCCTGCGGTTCTTCACCACCGCGGCCGTCGGGCTGATCCCGCGCGCCGTCGCCAAGTTCCGCGCCGAGCACCCGGAGGTCACCCTGGACTTGCAGCTCCAGGAGGAGGGGCTGCTCGACGAGGTGGTCGCCGGAGAAGCGGACCTGGCCGTCATCGTGGTCGGCGACTCGCTGCCGGAGCGGCGCGGCGTGCGGCTGGTGCACCTGGCCGACGACCCGTACCGGGTGGTGCTGCCCGGTTCCCACCCGCAGGTCGAGCACGAGAGCGTCGACATGGCGAAGCTGGCCGACGAGTCCTGGATCAACAGCGCGGTGACCAGCGGCGGGATCTGCTCGCGGCTGCTGCGCGACGCCTACGCCAGCGCCGGTTTCACGCCGCGGGTCGCGCTGGAGACCGACAGCACCTACTCCGCGCAGGGGTTCGTCGCGGCCGGTCTGGGCATCGCCCTGGTGCCGCACCTCGGCCTCGACGTGGTGCACCCGGGCGTGGAGATCCGCGCGGTCACCAACCCCGCGCCGATCCGCCGCATCCACGTCGCCGTCCGCGAAGCCGTCGCCGACCTGCCCGCCACCCGGTCACTGATCGACTGCCTGGCGGAGACGGCGAGGACCGCCTGAATCAGCTCCGGTTGTCGGTGTTGATCAGCGCGTCGCCGTCGCTGTTGGCGACCATGCCGAGGACGTGCATCTCCGTGCTCTTCTTGCCGTCCTTGGTGAACTGGAGCGTGACCACCACGGTGGCGCCGGACTGCACCGGTTCGCCGATGACCTTCACGTCGTCGATCCGCTTCCAGAACGCCTCGTAGCGCTCCTTGCCCTGCGACTGCAGGCTCGGGCCGAGCAGCTCCCACGCGTCGTCGAGGTCCTTGGGCACCAGGGTGTAGTACTTCTTGACCGTGGAGACCAGCTTCTCCTTGGTCACCTGCTTGTTGCTGCTCGTCGCGCTGGACGTCGGGGCCTGGCTGCTGGTGGGCGCCGCGGACGTGGTCTTCGGCGCCGAGGTGGTCGTCGGGGCGGGCGCGGGCGCCGGCTTGGGCGCGGGGGAGGGCGCCGGAGCGCCCTGGTCCTGCGAGCCGGATCCGAACGCGTTCGCGGCCAGCACGCCGACCATGATCGCCACCGCGATCGCGAGGATCCACAGCGCCACCTGCTTGCCGCCGCGACGCGGCGGTGCGGAGGTCCCCGGACCGACCGGGACCGGTCCCGCGCCACCGACGCGGGTGGGCGGGTTCGCGCCGCCCATGCCGCCCTGGTGCGCCATCATCTGCCCGCCGTGCGGCGGGGTCGGCGCGGGCGGCTGCTGCTGGCGCTGCCAGCCGGCACCGGCCCCCGGCGCCGCGCTGGGCACCGGACGGCCGTCGAGCACGGCCTGCAGGAGGTCGCGGGTGTGCGCCATCGTCGGCCGGTCGACCGGGTCCGGGCACAGCATCTGCATCAGCACCGGCGTCATCGGACCGGCCTGGCGCGGCGGTTCGAACTGGCCGCGCGCCACCCGGTGCAGCAGGCTGATCGCGTTCTCATCGGTGCCGAACGGCGGACCGCCCTCGATGGCCGCGTACAGCGTCGACCCCAGCGAGAACACGTCCGAAGCCGGCGCCGGGTCGCGGCCCAGCGCGACCTCCGGGGCCAGGTAGGCGGGAGTGCCCGCGAGGATGCCGCTCTTGGTGACCGCGACGTCGCCGATCGCGCGCGAGATGCCGAAGTCGGTGATCTTGGCGAGGTCGTTCTCGCCGAGCAGGATGTTGCCCGGTTTGAGGTCGCGGTGGACGATGCCGGCCATGTGCGCCGCGGCCAGAGCCCCGGCCACCTGCACGCCCATCCGGGCCACCCGCATGGGCGGTTGCACGCCCTGCTCGTCGATGACCGCGGCGAGGCTCGTCGAGGGCAGGTACTCCATGACCAGCACGGGCTGGCCCTCGTCCTCGGCCACGTCGAACACGACGATGGCGTTCTGGTGCTGGAGGCGGGCGGCGATGCGGCCTTCGCGCATCGACCGCTGTCGCGCTTCCTCGGTTTCCTCGGGGGTGTAGCCGGGCTGCAGCAGCAGTTGCTTGACGGCGATCGTGCGGTGGAGGCGCTCGTCCACGGCCTTCCACACCACGCCCATGGCGCCGCTGCCGATCTTTTGCTGCAAGCGGTACCGGCCCGCGATCAAACGACCTTCGGCGCTCACCGGTGTCTCCTGGTACTGGCTCACCCCGACGGGGCTCGCCTGTCTAAGGACTGCCTGTTGTTGTTAGCACTGAGGGCGGACCGACTCCCCGCTGTCGTCTTCACCCGACGGTGTCACGCCCGCAGCCACGTTACTGGGCCCCGCCCCCCGGGCAGCACCCCGGGGCCGGAATGCGCCTGCGGCCGGGACGCTCACCTGTCGATGAGCGTCCCGGCCGCAGGGCGTGGAGCTGGATCCGAACTACCTCACTGCGTGGTGAAGCTGCCGCTCGGCTGAGTCGTCTTGGTCGGCTGACTCGTCGTCGGCTCTTCCTCGCTCGTCGTCGGCTCGTCGGACGTCGTCGGCTGCTCCTGCGACGTCGTCGGTTCCTCGGAGGAGGTCTCCGTCTCCCGCGTGGAGGTGCGGGTCTGCTTGGTGGTCGTTTCCTCTTCGCTGCTGGTCTCCGGCGGCGGGGCCGGAGGCAGCTGTTGCTCGGTCTGCTGGTTCGCAGGCTGCGGCGGCGGGGGCTGCTGACCCCGCAGGGCGGAGGTGACCAGGACCGCGATCACCGCGACGGCGACCAGCGCGATCGCCGAGATGATCACCGGGCGCTTGCTGCGCCGGGGCTCCTCGTAGACCGCTCCGTCGGCGCGGTGATCGGCACCCATGTACGACGTCGCGTCCTCGTAAGGCCGCTCGGAGTACGGGTCGTCCTCGTAGTAGGCGACCGTGGTGCCCGCGGCGTCGCCCGCGCCCACCACGCTCGTCGCCTGGTCCGGGGGTTCCGGTGCCAGCGCGGGCGGGATCGGCGCGGCCATCGTCGGGATGGAGCTCACCGAGCCGCCGTCGGCGACGGACTGCAGCATCTCGCGGACCTGCGGCATGTCCGGCCGGTCCTGCACCCGCGCGGTCATCATCGCCATCAGCGGCTGGGCCATCGGGCCCGCCTGCTGCGGAGGCTCGATCTTGCCCGCGGCGACGGCGTGCAGCAGCGCCAGGGTGTTCTCGTTGAGACCGAACGGCGGGTGCCCCTCGATCGCCGCGTAGAGCGTGGCGCCGAGCGAGAACACGTCGGACGCCGGAGTCGGCTCCTGGCCCATCGCCACGTCCGGCGACAGGTAGGCGGGCGTCCCGGCGAGCATCCCGGTCTTGGTGACCTGGACGTCGCCCTGAGCCCGGGAGATGCCGAAGTCGGTGATCTTCACCTGGCCGTTGTCGCCGAGCAGGATGTTGCCCGGCTTGATGTCCCGGTGCACCACGCCCGCCGCGTGCGCGGCGCCCAGAGCCGACGCGACCTCCGCGCCGATCCGCGCGACCTCGCGCGGAGGCAGCGGGCCGTGATCGGACATCATCGCGGCAAGGCTCGTCGATGGCAGGTATTCCATGACGAGCACCGGCTGGCCCTCGTCCTCTGCCACGTCGTACACCGAGATCGCGTTCGAGTGCTGGAGCCGGGCCGCGATCCGGCCCTCCCGCATTGCCCGTTGCCGCGCTTCCTCGGCTTCACCCGGATCCAGACCGGGCTGCAACAGCAACTGCTTGACCGCAACGGTGCGGTGCAGGCGCTCGTCAACACACTCCCACACCACGCCCATCGCGCCACTGCCGATGCGTCGCTGCACCCGGTAGCGTCCGGCGACCAGGCGACCTTCGTCGCTCACCGACGTCTCCCCGTACTGCTATCGATGCCCAGCGGCGCCGCTGCCCAGGGATCCCGGGCTTGGCCCACCGAACATCGGCGGATTAGGGCGGACCGGCTTTGGCCCCCCACAAGTACACGTTCAAAGCACGACTCGGGTTGCTACCGAACCGCGATACGGCAGCCTAGCCGACGCCCGTTGTGCGTAGGTCCGAAGTCGAAAAGATCGGTAAGACCCGTTTCGAGCTTACGCCGCGCACCTCGGAGACCGCGGTGGCCGGGTCCCGTCCAGATGCTGTTTCCGCTGGTGATCGGGGTCCGGCCGGTTCGGCCTCCGCGAGCTTGTGACTCTCGGCACCGATCGGCTCACGTCACGGTACCGGCGGCGGTCCTTCCGATCGGATCGGGTGCGGTGCTGCGGGTCGTTGCCGCATCGTTGTGCATCTCAACCGGGTGGCAGCTGCCGCGCGGCGCGCAGCTCGGCGCCGCTGATGCGCGGCAGCGGGCCGGGCGAGACGTGCAGGTGCTGGTCCAGCAGCACCCGCCGCTCGTCCGGGTACGTCGCCTCGACCTGCGCGCGCACCGATCCGTCGCGCTCCATCCGCAGCTCGGTGATCCGCACTCCGGTGACCGGCTCCCACGCCCTGCGGAGCTCGTCGGCGTGCCCGAGCTCGGGTGCGAGCAGTTCGCCGAGCCGGTCCGGGGCATCCAGCGCGCGGCGGTAGAACTCCTCGACGAGGCCGAGGGTCGTGTCCTCGCTGCCCGCCGCGGGATTCGCCAGGTGCGCGTCGCCGGGGGCGGTGTCGAGGACCGCGGCATCGGTTCCGGTGGTGTCGGCGAAGCCGCCGTTGCCGGTGAACGGCCAGGTGGCGTCGAGCACGAGATCGGGGCGCAGCGCGAGCGCGCCGCTGATCGGGGCGGCGGAGTGAGCGGGCCGCGGGAGCTGCGCCGGCTTGTCCATGATCAGCGCGCCCGCCCCGGCGGCGGAGATCAGCAGCAGCACGCCGAGCGCGGTGAGGACGACCAGCCCGCCCAGCGGTTGCTTGGTCGACCCGGGGTCAGCGGCGCCACCGAGATCGCCCGCCGACGGGCTGGTGCCGGGGATCTGCGGGCCGCGCCGGATCAGCTCGGCGACCGTGACGGTCTCGTCGAGTGCCGTGCGATCCCTGGTGTGCTCCACGGCGTGAAGACGTACTCGCCTTCCGTCCAGATAGGAAGGATTCTCAGATAGATCACCGGAAGGGATGGCACCGAAGATCACGAACGGAGCAGTGCCTTCACGATCCGTGGTCAGGAGACCGGTTCGTCCGACGCGATCATCGGGCTGTCGGCCATCTCGTAGCGGAGCACGCGGCGCTCGGTGACCACCGAACCGTCCGGCAGGGTCAGCCGCAGCGTGTGCGCGGTGCTGGTCGGCGTCACGTAGACCTGCACGACCTCCACCCGCGTCGCGTGCGAGTAGCGGGAGGCGAAGGACTCGTAGCCCTCGGCGCGCAGCGGACCGGTGGTCATCGCGTACGCGCCCGGCAGATCACCGGCGGAGATCGCCGCGTAGTACTGCTCGCCGCGCTGCTGCATGGCGTCGGTGTCGGTCAGCTGCAGCAGCTGCGGGGCCTCCGTGGTGGGCGGCTTGCTCGGCTGAGGAGGCGGGTTCGTCCCGGGAGCTCCGCTGCCCGGAGTGCCGGGGTCCTCGTCCTCATCGGATCCCTCGCCCGGTGCGACGGCTCCGCCCGGTTCGGGCGTCCGGGTCGGCGTGGGCACCGGGAACGCGGCCAGCTGGTTCGGGCTGACCGAGGACGGCGTGGCGCTGGTGCTGCTGCCGTCGGCCGCGGAGGGCCGGGTCGGGTCTCCGGTCAGGAAGTAGGGGTCGCGCAGCTGCGGGTACTCGCCGCCGCGCGGCATGCTCGGCAGCTCCAGGCCCTCGATGCTGGTCGTGTGGTTGGCCAGCAAGGTCGTGGCGAACATCAGGCCGCCCAGCGCGGCCGCCGACGAGCCGATCGCGAACCACGCCGCGCGACGCCAGCTCGGCGGCGGGGTGACCGAGGCGGGCACCATGCCGAGGTCGAACTTGTGCAGCCCGCCCACCGGGGCGGTGTCGGTCAGCGGGTCGATCACCACCCGGGGCGAGGAGTCCTCGGGCCCCACGCGCTGCGCGGGCACGACGAGCCCGGCAGCGCCGGGGTCGGTCCTGCGGTGCCGGCCCGGTGCAGGGGCGTGGACCGGTGACGGTGCAGGTGCGTGGGTGGGTGCCGGCGGCGGCCAATCGAGTCGGCCGCTCCAGCCGGTGGTTCTGCCGGTGTGCATCGGAGGTCTCGACTTTCTCAACCCGCATGGGTTCACGGCGAGCTTCGCGTGGTTGAGATCGGTGCTCCGATCAGCACACTTGATCCACCGGACGGGTGATATTCCCGTTCGGCCACTCGAACGAACGTCACCGAAAGGCGGACCGAGGATGCGGCAGGCTCAGAAGTCTCCCTTGCGGAAGCGGCTCTGCGAGGTCTGCAGCGCCTTCAGCGAACCGGCGCCGCCGCCGAGGCCGAGCAGGGTCGCGAAGACGTCCGCCCCCACCGTGTCACCGGTGTTGATCAGCAGCGCCAGCAGCGTCACGCCGAGGCCGACACCGGCGATCGGGTAGCGCTTCTTGGCGAAGTCGGCGGCGGGCTGTCCGCCGGGGCGCTTCTTCGCCGCGGAGGTCAGCATCGCCAGGTAGCCCGCGTGCCCGCCCGCCGCGATCACGGCGCCCAGCGTCACCAGGAGTGCGACCAGACCGATAACCATGCTCATGGCTCCAGTCTGCTCCTCCGCGAGGCTTGTCCGATATGGGGGATCCCCCTGATTCACGAATCGGTTCGAAAACTTTGTGAATCAAGTCTGGTTCGGGGACGTCGGCACGCTTAGGTTCTGTCGCTATGAGCGAGCGAACCGGTCTCGACCTCAACGGTGCACGAGTTCTGGTCACGGGGGCGGCGAGCGGTATCGGAGCCGCCGTCACCAGGAGATTCGCCGCGGCGGGAGCCGAGGTGATCGCTGCCGACAAGGACGCCGATGCCGTCACCGCGCTCGCCGCCGAGCTGGGCGGCACGGCCCGGGTGGTCGACCTCGGCGACCCCGACAACGCCGGCGACCTCGGCGAAGGCGCGGACGTGGTGGTCAACAACGCCGGGCTGCAGCACGTCGCGCCGCTGCAGGAGTTCCCGCCGGAGGTGTTCGGCACGATCCTGCGCGTGATGGTCGAGTCGCCGTTCCGCATCGTGCGGTCCGCGCTGCCGGGCATGTACCAGCGCGGCAGGGGCCGGATCATCAACATCTCGTCGGTGCACGGGTTGCGCGCCTCGCCGTTCAAGAGCGCCTACGTCACCGCCAAGCACGCCATCGAGGGCCTGTCCAAGACGATCGCGCTGGAAGGCGCCCCCTACGGGGTCACGTCGAACTGCCTGTGCCCGGGCTTCGTGCGCACACCGCTGGTCGAGCGCCAGGTCGCCGAGCAGGCCCGGCTGCACCGCGTGCCCGAGGAGCAGGTCATCGAGGACGTGCTGCTGGCCCGCACCCCGGTGAAGCGGCTCGTCGAACCCGACGAGGTCGCCGAGCTCGCCGCCTGGCTGTGCGGGCCGGGGACGACGTCGATCACCGGAGCGTCGCTGTCAGTGGACGGGGGCTGGACGGCGAACTGACCCAGGGTTTCCCGAGGTGCACACCGGCTCGTCAAGGAGGACGCCAGCCATGACCACCGAGTCCGCTCCTGCCAGATCGTCGACCGCCAGGGTGGTGCTGGCGAGCCTCGTCGGCACGACCGTCGAGTGGTACGACTTCTTCCTCTACGGGTCGGCCGCCGCGCTGGTGTTCAACCAGCTGTTCTTCCCGGCGGGCGATCCGCTCATGGGCACCCTGCTCGCGTTCATCACCTACGCGGTCGGCTTCATCGCGCGCCCGCTCGGCGGTCTGGTCTTCGGCCACTACGGCGACCGGATCGGCCGGAAGAAGCTGCTGGTGCTGAGCCTGGTGATGATGGGCGGCGCGACGTTCGCGATCGGCCTGCTGCCCACCTACCAGTCGGTGGGCGTGCTGGCCCCGCTGCTGCTCACGGCGTTGCGGCTGATCCAAGGGTTCGCGATCGGCGGCGAGTGGGGCGGTGCGGTGCTGATCGTCTCCGAGCACGGCTCCAGCGAACGCCGCGGCTTCTGGGCGTCGTGGCCGCAGGCCGGGGTCCCGCTGGGCAACGTCTTCGGCACCGCGGTGCTGGCGGTGCTCGCGGCGGTGCAGTCCGACGAGGCGTTCCTGGCCTGGGGCTGGCGGGTCGCGTTCCTGCTCTCCGGCGTGCTGGTGCTGATCGGCCTGTGGGTGCGGCTGGCGGTCGCCGAGTCGCCGGTGTTCCTGGAGGCGCAGCGCAAGGCCGAGGAAGCCGGCACCGAGCAGAAGCCGCCGATCCTGGAGGTGCTGCGCCGGTACCGGGGCGAGGTGCTCACCGCGATGGGCGCCCGGTTCGCGGAGAACGTCGTCTACTACGTGCTGACCTCGTTCGTGCTGACCTACGTGGCCACGTTCCTGGACCTGCCGCGCGGGGTCGCGCTCAACGCGGCCCTGATCGCGTCGGTGCTGCACTTCATCAGCATCCCGATCTGGGGCGCGCTGTCGGACCGGTTCGGGCGGCGGCCGATCTACCTGCTGGGCACCTTCGGCACGGGCGTGTGGGCGTTCTTCTTCTTCACGATGCTCGACACCAAGTCGTTCTGGGTGATCACCTTCGCGACCACGGTCGGGCTGGTGTTCCACGGTGCGATGTACGGGCCGCAGGCCGCGTTCTTCGCCGAGCTGTTCGGCACCAGGGTCCGCTACTCGGGCGCGTCGATCGGCTACCAGCTGGCGTCGATCGTGGCCGGTTCGCTGGCGCCGATCATCGCGACAGCCCTGCTCGCGGCGTTCGACTCGTCGCTGCCGATCTCGATCTACGTCGCGCTGTGCTCGGTGGTCACCCTCTACGCGGTGTTCCGGGCTCCCGAGACGCGCGAGCGCGATCTGGCGGCCGACCACGCGGTGTGACGTCGAAGGGCGCCTTCGACCTGGTCGAAGGCGCCCTCGGCGGCTCAGGACTGACCGAGCCGGCCCCTGCCGAGGCGCAGCAGGATCATGGCGATCTCGCGGCCTTCCGGGCCGAGGTCCCGGTACCGGGCGAGCACGTCCATCTCGCGGTTGTAGACGATGCGCGGGCCTCCTGCGGCCATGCGCGCCTGGCCGACCTGCTGGGAGATCTCCGCCCGCCGCTTGATCAGGCGCAGGATCTCGGCGTCGAGGTGGTCGATCTCCTCGCGGAAGTTGGTGATGGCCTCCGCGGCGGCCTGCTCAGTCGAGGGCTTCTCCGACTGCGGTTGGTCACCGTCCACAGTGGCGTTCATCGGACGTCATCCTCCGGCTCCGGCCCCGTCCCGTCCCGGAACGCGAAACGCCCCGAGTCCGAGGACTCCGGGGCGTCGTAGTGGTTTGAGCGCTCACACAGCTACGGACGCCGGAGTCCCGGGCCCGTAGTAAAACTCGTACTGCTGCGTTCGCACGTCTCCAGTCTGCCACAACCCCCGATGCCGATCCACTGCCTGGGCAGTTGGTCCCATCACGTGGACGGGTTCACCCGGACGAGGAACGCGGGCCTTGATCGTGTTGCGCGACCGGCAGATTCGGGTTCTGTCCGGGGGGTTCGGTAACGTGGACCAGCGATGAGCACCCCCCTCGATCTCGAATGGCACGGCGACGATCCTTCGGTCGCGCAGCCCTCCGCGCCCAGCTCCCGGTCCGGTCCGGATCCGGACGCGCTGCTGGTCGGCCTCAACCCGCAGCAGCGCGATGCCGTGACCCACTCCGGGTCGCCGCTGCTGGTGGTGGCCGGTGCCGGATCGGGCAAGACCCGGGTGCTGACCAACCGCATCGCCTACCTGCTGGCGGGCGGGGTGCACCCCGGTCAGATCATGGCGATCACCTTCACCAACAAGGCCGCGGCCGAGATGAAGGAGCGCGTCGCCGACCTGGTCGGTCGCCGCGCCAACGTGATGTGGGTGTCGACGTTCCACTCGATGTGCGTGCGGGTGCTGCGCCGCGAGGCCAAGACGCTCGGCATGTCGTCGAACTTCTCGATCTACGACTCCGACGACTCCAAGCGGCTGGTCACCATGATCGCCCGCGAGCAGGACCTGGACTCCAAGCGCTACCCGGCGCGGACGCTCGCCATCAACATCTCGAACCTGAAGAACGAGCTGCTCACGCCGGAGGACGCGGCCGAGCGGGCGGGCAACGACATGGAGCGCAAGGTCGCCCAGGTCTACGCCGCCTACCAGCGCAGGCTGGTGGAGTCCAACGCGATGGACTTCGACGACCTGATCATGCGCACGGTGGAGCTCCTGCAGCAGCACCCCGCGGTCGCCGAGCACTACCGCCGCCGCTTCCGCCACGTGCTCGTCGACGAGTACCAGGACACCAACCACGCGCAGTACGTGCTGGTGAGGGAGCTGGTCGGCACGTCGGCGTCGGACAGTGGCGTGGAGCCCGCCGAGCTGTGCGTGGTCGGTGACGCCGACCAGTCGATCTACGCCTTCCGGGGCGCCACGATCCGCAACATCGAGGAGTTCGAGCGCGACTACCCGCAGGCGCGCAGCATCCTGCTGGAGCAGAACTACCGCTCCACGCAGACGATCCTGTCGGCCGCGAACGCGGTGATCAAGCGCAACCCGAACCGCCGCGACAAGCGGTTGTGGAGCGACGCCGGTGACGGCGAGCAGATCGTGGGCTACGTCGCCGACAACGAGCACGACGAGGCCGCCTTCGTGGCCGGCGAGATCGACCGGCTGGTCGACCAGGGCGAGGCCACGTTCAACGACATCGCGGTCTTCTACCGCACCAACAACCAGTCGCGCGTGTTCGAGGAGGTGTTCATCCGCCTCGGCCTGCCGTACCGGGTCGTCGGCGGAGTCCGCTTCTACGAGCGCCGCGAGGTCCGCGACGCCCTCGCCTACCTGCGGGTTCTCGACAACCCGGACGACACCGTGAGCCTGCGGCGCATCCTCAACGTGCCCAAGCGCGGCATCGGCGACCGCGCCGAGGCCGTGGTCGCCGTGCATGCCGAGCAGGAGCGGGTCTCCTTCGCCACCGCGCTGCGCAAGGCCGCCGCCGGTCAGGTCCCGCTGCTCAACACCCGCGCGCGCAACGCGATCTCCGGGTTCGTCGAGCTGCTCGACGAGCTGCACCAGGTCGCCGCGGAGAACGACGTCGCCGAAACCCTCGACGCGCTCCTGGAGCGCACCGGGTACCGCGGCGAGCTGGACGCCAGCGACGACCCGCAGGACGCCACCAGGCTGGAGAACCTCACCGAGCTGATCACCGTCGCCCGCGAGTTCACCGAGGCCCGCGCCGGGGCCCCGCTGCCGGAGGACGCCGAGGCCTCGCCGTCCGCGGAGGCCGTGGTGTCGGGCGTGGGCCCGGAGGCCGACGACGAGGACCCGCTGGCCGACGACTCGCTGGGCGCGTTCCTGGAGCGCGTCTCCCTCGTGGCCGACGCCGACTCGTTGCCCGAGACCGGCGACGGCCTGGTCACCCTGATGACCCTGCACACCGCCAAGGGCCTGGAGTTCCCGGTGGTCTTCTCGGGCGGCTGGGAGGACGGCGTCTTCCCGCACACCCGGGCCCTGGGCGACCCGGCCGAGCTCGCCGAGGAGCGGCGGCTGGCCTACGTCGGCATCACCCGCGCCCGCCAGCGGCTCTACCTGTCGCGCGCGATGATCCGCTCGGCCTGGGGGCAGCCGATGACCAACCCGGCGTCGCGGTTCCTCACCGAGATCCCCGAGGAGCTGATGCACTGGCGGCGCATCGAGCCCGAGCGCGCCGCTCCGCAGGTCCGCAGCACGTGGGGCAGCCGGGGCGGCGGTGGCGGTTTCGACCGCACCGGCGGTGATTCGGCGCAGGCGGGCCTGGCCGAGCGCGGCATGCGCAGCACGAGCATGAAGGGCTGGAAGGACACGGTCGCCCTCAAGCTCGACGCGGGCGACAAGGTCACCCACGACAAGTACGGCCTGGGCACGGTCGTCTCCACCGACGGCGAAGGCCCCCGCGCCACGGCTACCATCGACTTCGGCACTGCCGGCACGGTCAAGCTCATGCTCATCGGCAGCGTCCCCCTCACCAAGCTCTGACCGAACACCACCCAGACCTGGACATCACCGGGCCCCGAATGTCACCAGCTCCCAGTTTTAGGGGTCGTTGCAGAATCACCTTGCTTGGCGGTGCGGGTAGCGGAACCTCACACGCCGCCTGGACTCCGTGCGCCACTCCTGATGTATGCCAATACACGGCGTCGCGGCGTACTCGCCAGACGACGTGTGAGAACCCGCGGCGGTGCCAGCTGAGTCCCACACCTGAAACAGCGGCTCCGCCGCATTCTGAAACGACTCCTTAGTCCAAACTGAGCCATGATCATGTCCGAAATGTCGGCTCAGTTTGGACTAAAACTGGGATTTGCCCGGGATTTCGCAGCGCGAGGGGCCTTCGGGTCGCGATTGGCCTCAGGCGGTCAGAAGCGGTAGTCGAGGACTCTGCCGAGGCGGTTGAGGGCGGGGATCCTGGACGCGGTCCGGAACGCGATCCTGGCCGGGAGCGGGTAGGCGGCGAGTTCCGGGGCGTCCAGGAACGACCCTTCCGACACCAGCTGCAAACCGGGGATGTCGCGTTCGAGGTCGTGCGGATCGTCGATGGCCCAGTGCAGTCGGGATCCGGAGCGGGTCACCGCGGGGTTCGCCTTGTTGTTCAGCCGGATGCTCAGCGCGTTGAACGCGTCGAAGATGAGCTCCCCGCCGGGGAAGTGGTCCACGATCCGTCGCAGCAGGGCGTGCCCGTCCTGCTCGGTCAGGTACATCACCAATCCTTCGGCCACGACGAGAACCGGCTGATCGGAAGGGATTTCGGCCAGCAGGCCCGGGTCGGTCACCGACTTGCCGATGACGTGCCGGTTCTTCGAGGCCGGGAACAGCTGCCTGCGCAGCTCCACGACCTCGGGCTGATCGACGTCGTACCACTGGACGTCGGCGGGCGGGTCCACCCGCTCGAAGCGGCTGTCCAGGCCGCAGCCCAGGTGCAGCACGGTCATGCCCGGGCGCAGCGCGCCGCGCACCTGGTCATCGATGGCCTTCGCGCGGATCGCCACGGAGATCGCGTTGTTCGCGCGCATCCCGAACCGGGTGAAGTCGTAGTCGACGCGGCTCACGGCGTCGTCCGCCCACCGGTCGTGCAGCATCGGCTCCGGCGCGCGGTTGTCCAGGGCGCGCAGGTACAGCGTGGCGAGCATCGTCGCGGCCGGTCCGGTCAGCTCGATCGGGATCCGCTTCTCCCGCTCGAAGCCGAAGTGCACCACCCGCATCGCGTCGCGCAGCGGTGCGACGTTGTTCATCGCCTTCGCGATGAACCGGTCGCGCGGCGCGACCTTCGCGACCCCGGGGAGCGTGGTGACCGCGACCGCCTTGCGCAGGTGCAGGCCGGGCACCTTGACCTCCAGGTCGTGCGGGTCGCGCACGCCCCAGTGGAAGCTGGCGCCGGTGCTGCGGAGGAATCCCGAGTACTTCGCGGCCTGGACGGTCCACGGCGCGACCACGTCGAAGAGCATCTCCCCGCGACCGAACCGCTCGACCAGCCGCCGCAGCAGCGCGACCCCGTCCGCCTCGGTCAGGTACGGCGTCAGGCCCTCGGCGATGACCAGGGTCGGCCGACCGGCCGGGATCTCGTCCAGCCAGCCGGTTTCGGTCACCGAGGACGCGATCGTGCGGTGGTTGTCCCGGACGTGCGGGTAGAGCCGGTCGCGCAGCTCGACGACGTCGGGCATGTCCACGTCGAACCACAGGGCTTCCGCGGGCACGTCGAGGCGGAACGGCCGGGAATCGAGGCCGCACGCCAGGTGCAGCACGACCGCATCCGGGTGTTCGGCGAGGAATTCCCGCGCCCTGTCGTCGATCTCCTTGGCGCGCAGGACCACAGCCATCATGTCGCCGGAGTCGAGTCGCAGGCGGGAGAAGTCGAAATCGATGCGCGCCGCCAGCTCTTCGGCTGCGCGGTCGCCGAGCACCGGGTCGTCGCGGCGGCTGTCGAGGGCGCGTGCGTGGAGGGGACCGAGGAGCGTCTGCTGCGCTCCGGTCAAGCGGATCTGTTCGGCCACGGCGCAACGCTACTGCGATCGCGGCGGGAGGGGCGTCAGCAGCGCGTAAAAAAGGTTCGGCGACCGCGGGATGGTCGCCGAACCTCGGGGAAATGCTCGTGATCAGGTCGGGGAGATGCCCCGCTCGCGCATCCACGGCAGCGGGTTGATCTTCTTGCCACCCGCGTTCCACACCTCGAAGTGCAGGTGGGTGCCGGTGGAGAAGCCGCGGTTTCCCATGGTCGCGATCTGGTCGCCCGCCTTGACCTTGTCGCCTTCGTCGGCGGTGATGGTGTTGACGTGGCCGTAGACGGTGATGGTGCCGTCCTCGTGCTGGACCCGGACCCAGAGGCCGAAGCCGCTCGCCGGTCCGGCCTCGATCACCACGCCGTCGGCGACCGACATGATCGGCGTGCCCTTGGCGTTGGCGATGTCGATTCCGTAGTGGGTGGTGCCCCAGCGGCCGCCGAACCCGGAGGTGAAGTTGCCCATCGCGGGAACGTGGAACTTCGGCTGCTTGGCGGCTTCCTCAGCCGCGCGCTGAGCTGCCTCGCGCGCCTCGGTGATCCGCTCGCTCTTGGTCAGCTTCTCCATCTCGGAGCTGACGTCGGAGCTCTTGGCGACCGGGAGCATGGCGGGCGCGGGAGCGCTGCCGCCCATCCCGTTGTAAGCGGGGGAGTCCCCGGCCATCGCGGTGTTGAACGAACCCGCGGCATCCGAGGGGTTGAAGTCGTCGTTGTCGGCGGAGGCGCTGCCTTCGCCGGCTGCAAGCGACTGGCCCGCTGCTGCGAATGCGCCCGCCGCGACTGCGGCGACTACGACGCGACCGCGCCAGGCCGATGCTGTTGAAGCACCCCGGCTCCGGTCCCGCTTGCTGGAGGAGTCGTCGGGGGACACCTCCGGATAGCCGGGAACGGGTCGTACGCCGCCGGGGGAGCGGTGGTGAGCCAATGCCTGCCCTTCCGTCTCGGGGAGCCTGATCCAGCGGGCCCGGAACGGGGATTTCCGGGTGCCGGTCGGGGAACCGGCCGAAGGTTGTCCTTCGTGATCAGACCGTGACAACGGACCGGGGGACAGTAACCAAGCTGATCCCCTAGGGGCAAATCCCGATCTGTGACGCGTCGTCGACCGCGCGTGGTCGAGAGGTCCGTCGCAAGGCGGTTCCCCGCCGCTGCGCGAACACTGCGCGTGGTCGTCGCGCAGCGGAGCCACCTGCGGGTTCGTGATCGCCACCGGTGATGCCGAACGGCCCAGCGGACCCGAATTTCGGAACCGATCCGGTCACCCGGGGTGGGTTGTTCGTGTTGCAAGTCACACCTCAAGAGCGTCTTGTCGGCGTGTCGAAGATGCTCCGTTCGGGCGCTGATCGGGTGTGCGGGACCTTCCGAAACCCGCGCTGCGACTGCGGGTGCTGTCCCGCGACCCTCACCCGGTTGCTAGCGTCTGCGCGTGTGACTGCGCGGCATGACCTTCCGTCCGGTTCGTCTGCATCGGCGGCCCCCGCCGGAGCCACGGATCCGCAGCCGACGCCGGACACCTCCGGCCGCTTGCGGATCGCGATCGCCCTCGCCTTCCTCGGTGCCGCGCTCACCGGCCTCGGGCCGCTGATCGGCCTCACATCTCCCGC
This sequence comes from Saccharopolyspora tripterygii, assembly GCF_054778355.1. NCBI lineage: Bacteria > Bacillati > Actinomycetota > Actinomycetes > Pseudonocardiales > Pseudonocardiaceae > Saccharopolyspora > Saccharopolyspora tripterygii. Next base: position 711,837 of record NZ_BAAGZP010000008.1, read on the forward strand.
GGTCGCCGCCGCCTACCCGGCCTGGCCGCTGCTGCTGGTGCTCGCGCTGCTCGCCCCCGCGCTGTCCGCGGTGCTCGCGCGCAACGGCGTCCCGGTGGCCGCTGCCGCGGTGCTCGTCGGGCCGGCCGCCTTCGCGCCGGGACGGCTCGCGCAGGACGTCCAGTTCGCGACGGAGGCCGGCATGGCGGCCCGCCCCGAGCTGCTCCGCGCCACCTCGCTGATCAACTTCGAACCCGCGATCGGCTGGTGGCTGCTGGCCGCCGGGCACGTGATCGTGCTCGTAGCGGGCGTTCTCGCCGCGTGGGGAGCCCGCGAGTCCGGCGCTGGAACGCAGCGGCAGGGCCTGCTCACCACGGCGCTGTGCGCCGGAGTCCTCGGTGCCGTCGCGGTGCTGATGGCCCCGTTCTCCTCCGACGACCCCTACCTGCCGGCCGAAACCGCGCTCGACGGCCCGCTCCCGGTGCTCATCGGCAGCGCGCTGCTGGCCATCGCCGTCCCCTGCGCCGCCGGGCTGCTCGCCGGATCGACCGACCTGGACTTCGCTCGTGGCGGGCTGCTGGGCGTCGCCCTCTCGCTGTTCGCCGTGGTCCTGCCGCCGCTGGTGTCCGTGCTGGTGCTCGACGAGGTGACCTTCGCCTGGGGGCCGCTGCTCGGGCTGCTGGCCACCGCGGCACTGCTGCTGCTCGGGCTGCGGGCCGGCCGTGGCGAGGGCTCCGAGGACGTCGACGACCTGCGACTTCCCGCGCTGACCCGGCTGCTCACCCTCGCCGGGGTGTTCGCTCTGCTGGCCGGGGCGGTCGCGGTTCTCGCCGCGCTCACCCCGCACGTCTCGATGCCCTACGGGCTCCGCGACCCCTCGGAGTACCCGGCTCGACTGCTGCTGCCCGCCGGGATCCTGCTGGGCCTGGCCGGTGCCGGGATGCTGCTGCCGAAGTTCGCGCTGCTGATCCGCCCGGTGCTCACCGTGCTGTGGGCCGCGGTCCCGCTGGCCGCGGCGGGATCGTTGGACGCGGTGTTCACCGCCGTCCAGGCCGCCGGTGCCGCAGCGGGTCTCGGCGCCTGGGCCGCCGGTGCGTCGGTGCTGTTCGCCGCCGCCGCGGCGGTGTTCGCGGCGATCGCCGGAGCGGTGGAGCGCGACGACGTCGACCTCACCGAGATGGCGATGCGCCGCGCGGTGCTCGCCCCGTCGCTGGTCGCACTGGTCCTCGGCGCCGGAGCGTTCAGCCTGCCGGTCCTGACGGCTCCCGGCTACAGCGCGCCCGGCGTGTTCACCGACTTCGGCACCACCTCGTGGGGGCTCGTGCTCGCGCTCGCCGCGGTCGTCGGCGCGACCGCGCTCGCCCCGATGTGCCGTCCCGGCCAGGCCGCGGCGCTGCTGTGCGGTGCGGCGCTGCTGGTGGGGGTGCGGGTGCTGGAACACCCGCTGACCGCCGAGCGCCTGCCCGGCTCCGCTCCCGGGCTCGGCCTGTGGCTCGGGCTCGGGTGCGTCGTGGTGCTGCTCGGCACGGCGTTCGCCGCTCGCGCCACGGCCGGACGCACCGACTGAGTTCACCCGGCCGGCCGTCTTGTGGGCACCGCGACGGTGCCCGAAACTGGGCTGCACGCCGTCACGGCGCCTGTTCCGTTCGTCACGCGAACGGAGATATCGCGCCTGCCCAGAAGGCGATTCCCCGCGTTGGACGGGTCGATCCAGGCTTGACGCCCTACCTCAGGTGAGGCAGTTCACCAGGTGCGCCGCCCCATGCGTCATCGCAGGTCGATATCGTCATCGAGTCCGACACCGACGTCGCAGGAGAGTCGCGTGGACCTGTACGAGTACCAGGCGAAGGAGCTCTTCGCCTCCCACGACGTGCCGACGCTGCCCGGCACCGTGGCGACCGACCCGCAAGGGGCCAAGGCAGCAGCCGAAGAACTCGGTGGGCCCGTAGTCATCAAGGCCCAGGTCATGACCGGTGGCCGGGGCAAGGCCGGCGGCGTGAAGCTGGCCGAGAACCCGGATGAGGCCCAGGCCAAGGCCGAGAAGATCCTCGGTCTGGACATCAAGGGCCACATCACCAACAAGGTGCTGGTCACGACCGCCTCCGACATCGCGGAGGAGTACTACTTCTCCTTCCTCCTCGACCGCGCGAATCGCAACTTCCTCGCGATGGCCTCGGTCGAGGGCGGCATGGAGATCGAAGAGGTCGCGGCCACCAAGCCAGAAGCTCTGGCGAAGATCGCGATCGACCCGATCGAGGGCGTCGACCTGAACAAGGCGAAGGAGATCGTTTCCGCCGCCAAGTTCCCGGCCGAGGTCGCCGATCAGGTCGCCGACGTGATCGTCAAGCTGTGGGAGACCTTCGTCGCCGAAGACGCCACTCTGGTGGAGGTCAACCCGCTGGTGAAGGACCCCGAGGGCAAGGTCATCGCCCTCGACGGCAAGGTCACCCTCGACGAGAACGCCGCGTTCCGCCAGGCCAAGCAGGCCGATCTGGTGGACAAGGACGCGGAGAACCCGCTCGAGGCGAAGGCCAAGGCCAAGGGCCTCAACTACGTCAAGCTGGACGGCGAGGTCGGCATCATCGGTAACGGTGCCGGTCTGGTCATGTCCACTCTGGACGTCGTCGCCTACGCCGGTGAGAAGCACAGCAACGTCAAGCCGGCGAACTTCCTCGACATCGGCGGTGGCGCCTCCGCCGAGGTCATGGCCGCGGGCTTGGACGTCATCCTCGGCGACTCGGACGTCAAGTCCGTGTTCGTCAACGTCTTCGGCGGCATCACCGCGTGCGACGCCGTGGCGAACGGCATCGTTCAGGCTCTGGAGATCCTCGGCGACGAGGCCACCAAGCCCCTGATCGTCCGCCTCGACGGCAACAACGTCGACGAGGGCCGCCGCATCCTGGCCGAGGCCAACCACCCGGTCGTCACCGTGGTGGACACGATGGACGGTGCGGCCGACAAGGCCGCCGAGCTCGCAGCGGGGGCGTGAGGCGATATGGCTATCTTCCTCAACGACAACAGCAAGGTGATCGTTCAGGGCATCACCGGCTCTGAAGGCACCAAGCACACCGCTCGCATGCTGCGCTCCGGCACCAACATCGTCGGCGGTGTCAACGCCCGCAAGGCCGGGCAGACCGTCGAGATCGAGGGCAAGGAGCTCTCGGTCTACGGCAGCGTTCAGGAGGCGATGAAGGAGACCGGCGCCGACGTGTCGGTCGTCTTCGTGCCGCCGAAGTTCGCCAAGGACGCCGTCATCGAGGCGATCGACGCCGAGATCGGCCTGGCCGTGGTCATCACCGAGGGCATCCCGGTGCACGACTCGGCCTACTTCTGGGCGCACGCCAACGCCACGGGCAACAAGACCCGGATCATCGGGCCGAACTGCCCCGGCATCATCTCGCCCGGCAAGTCCAACGCCGGCATCATCCCGGCCGACATCACCGGCCCGGGCAAGATCGGTCTCGTGTCGAAGTCGGGCACGCTGACCTACCAGATGATGTACGAGCTGCGGGACATCGGTTTCTCCAGCGCCGTCGGCATCGGTGGTGACCCGATCATCGGCACCACCCACATCGACGCGCTGCAGGCCTTCGAAGAAGACCCGGAGACCGCTGCCATCGTGATGATCGGTGAGATCGGTGGCGACGCCGAAGAGCGCGCGGCCGACTACATCAAGGCCAACATCACCAAGCCGGTGGTCGGCTACGTCGCGGGCTTCACCGCGCCGGAGGGCAAGACCATGGGTCACGCGGGCGCCATCGTCTCCGGTTCGTCGGGCACCGCCTCGGCGAAGAAGGAGGCCCTGGAGGCCGCGGGCGTCAAGGTCGGCAAGACGCCGAGCGAGACCGCCAACCTGATGCGCGAGATCGTCAAGGGCTGAGACCCGCAACGACCTCGTGCGTCCTTCGGGGCCGGGTTCCCTCCGGGGGCCCGGCCCCGACGGCTTTCCCGGCGATCTTCGCCAGTCGAGGCGGAGCAACACGGCCGGGCCGCCCTGCTGACCGCCGGTATTCGGTACCGTCGATCAGCACGCCCGATCGAGTGCCTTCGAGGAGTCCGATCCAGCCATGTCCGCGCCATATCCGCAGCAGTCGAACGCAGACGGGCGTCGTGGGTCCTTCGAGCTGAGAGAAATCCTGGCTCTCGTCGCCGCCGGGTCCGGTGCCGTCGGTTACCTGCTCGGGTTCTTCGACGACGGCGTCGGAGCCCTGATGGGCAGCATGGCCGGCTTCGGCCTGATCGCGTCCGCTGCGCTCGCGGGACTGCGGTTCGTGCCCAAGACCCCGGACGCGCTGTTCGTGGCCGTGCCGCTGTCGGCCTACGCCGCGCTCGCACTGCTGCAGGACGTCCTCCGCAACACCGCGTCGGGACTGGTCTCGGTGCTGATGGTGCTGGCGCTCGCGCAGGTGGGCTCGGTGCTCGCCGTGCTGCTGATCGAGGGCGGTGTGATCAAGTCGGGCTCGTCGGGTCCGGCGAGCGGGTCGGGCCCGCACCCGCAGGGTCAGCGGTTCCCGCAGGGCCAGCCCGGTCCTCGCGGTCCCGGAGGGCCCGGCGGTCCTGGTGCGCCCGGCGGTGCTGGAGGGCCCGGCGGTGCGCGTCCCGGTCCGGGCTGGAGTCCGCAGGGGCAGCCCGCTCCCGGCGCGAAGTTCGGCGGACCGCCGCCGTGGAACCCGGCCAGCGGTGGTCAGCCCGCCCAGCAGCCCTCGGCCCCGCAGCAGTCGGCTCCGGCCTCCCCTCCCGGCGGCTGGAACCCCTCGTCCGACGGCTTCGCCGCGGTCAACCCCGACACCCCTAGGCCCGCAGGACAATCCGGCCCACCCCAGCAGCCCGGCCAAGGGCAGCAGCACAACCCGCAGGGCCAGCAGCCCGGCGGTCAGACGGGGCACCAGGGTCAGCAGTCCGGTCAGCCGGGGCACAACGCGCAGAGCCACAGCGGTGCGCAGCCATCAGGCCAGCCCCAGCAGCACAACGGCCAACCCCCAGGTGGGCAGGGCCCTCAGCAACCCCAGAACGGCCAGCCGTCGAGGCAGCAGCCGTCCCAGCAACCGAAGTCGGATCAGGACCAGGGCGGCGGCCCCCAGGGAACCCGCCAAATGCCGCACCCGGGAAACAACTCCTCAACCTTCTAACCCCGAGACCCCAACCCCCGACACGCCGGGAAGCTGACACCCCGAGACCTCAGGACCTCAGGACCTCGGGACTAAGGGGTGCGACGTCGCCAGGCCCCAGTTTTAGTCCAAACCGAGCCATGATCATGTCCGTTATGTCCGCTCAGTTTGGACTAAAACTGCCGCAGGGTCCAGGCCCATCGCCCGATGGGCGGAGTCGCTGGCGTGTTCGGGGCCTTTCGGAGCAGTGGTGGTGCGACATTCGGTCGCGTGTCTGCGCTGGATCCGATTCCCCACGTCGTGGCCGCCGGAAGTGCCGACCGGAGGGCGGGTCTGCGCCGGTGGTTGTTCATCGCCGTCGTCGGCGCGGTGCCGCTGATCGGGTTCTTCGCCGTCGCCGCGCTGCTCGCCCTGGTGGTCGGGATCGCCAGCGAGGCGAGCTTCGATCCGCTGCTGATCCTGATGGCCGCGATGCCGGGCTGGCTGATGCTCTACCAATCGCCACTGGTGATCTCGGGCGCGCCGCTGAGCGTGCTGCCGATGTTGCCGACCGTCGGGGTGGTGCTGCTGGTGGCCGTGGCCTCGGCGCACGTCGCCCGCCGGTGCCGGCTGCGCCGCCCGGACCAGGCGTGGCCGGTGATCGCGACCATGGCGCTGGTGCACGCGTGCGTGGGCGCGCTGTTCGCGCTGCTGCTGGTCGATCCCTTCAGCGCGGTCCCGGTCGAGGCGTTCCTGAGCTGCGGCCTGACCGCCGCTGTCGCCGCGACGGCCGGGGTCGCCAACCGCTGCGGCCTGTTCTACCTGCTGTGGGAGCGCACCGACGCCTACGTGTGGACGGGTCTGCGGATCGGGTTGCTGACCATCGCGATCGTGGTCGCGGTCGGTGCGGGCGTGCTGCTCGCCGCCATCGCGGTGTCGGCCCCCGAGATGGTCGGCTCGATGGCGCGGATGGGCGGGGCGGGTGACTCCGTCGGCGCTACGGTGCTCTCGCTGCTGTACTTGCCGAACGCGGTGCTGGCGGGCTGGTCCTTCGTCACGGGCAGCGGCTTCTCCCTCGGCCCGCAGGTCCTCCAGCCGTGGCAGCACACGCCGGGGAAACTGCCGGACCTGCCGCTGCTGGCGGTGCTGCCGAGCTCGGGGGCGGCCGTGTGGTGGTCCGCGGTGCTCCTCCTCCCGCTGCTGGTGGGGATGGCGATGGGGCTGGTCGCCCGGCGCGTCCCCGGTCCGCTGGGGCGTCGCCTGGTCGTCGTGCTGGTCGCGGCTGCGGTGGCCGCCCTGGCGGTGCTGGTGCTGGCGGTGATCGCCGGCGGCAGGCTGGGCAACGGCCCGATCGGGGACGTCTCCTTCCACCCGCTGAGGCTGGGTCTGACGACGCTGTGCTGGCTCGCGGTCCCGGCGGTGGTGATGACCTGGCTGGGCGGCGCGGAGGAGCCCGACGACCCGGCGCTGAGCGCCTTCGCCACCGATCTGTTCGACGAGGACGAGGACATCGATCCAGAACCGGAGCCGGCCGAGCGTGGCGAGGACTTCGACTACACCGATCTCGACGACCTGATCGCCGAAATCCCGTCCGCTCGGCAGGAATCCGACGCCGGCTCGGACTCGGCTTCCGAGGTCACCGCCGATGAGTTCGACGTCGAGCCCGGCGACGAGGAGTCCGCTTCCCGCGACTGGCGGTGAGCGCTGGGCCACACGCTCGGCCCCTGCCGGAGCCGACCCCGCAACCAGGTCTTACGCTGCGGGGGAGATCGTGCCGAGGCATGTCAGGAGCGAACGCTGAACCCGAGTACGCCCGACCAGCCGAGCACCGCCGCACATCCGAACCGGATCACGACCGCTGCCCCGGCGCGGGTGGTCGTGCTCGTCTCCGGCTCCGGCACCTTGTTGCAGGCCCTGCTCGACGCCACCAGCGAATCCGACTACCCGGTCGAGGTGGTCGCGGTCGGTGCTGACCGCGACGGGATCGAGGGATTGGCCCGCGCGGAGCGCGCCGGCATCCCCACCTTCGTCCGCAAGGTCGGTGACCACTCCTCCCGCGAGGAGTGGGACCGCGCGTTGACGGAGGCCTGCGCCGAGCACGAGCCGGACCTGGTGGTCTCCGCCGGGTTCATGAAGCTCGTCGGGGCCGATTTCCTGGCCCGCTTCGACGGCCGGTACCTCAACAGCCATCCCGCGCTGCTTCCCTCGTTCCCCGGCATGCACGGGGTGCGGGACGCGCTGGAGTATGGAGTCCGCGTCACCGGCTGCACCCTGTTCGTGGTGGACGCCGGTGTGGACACCGGGCCGATCCTGGCCCAGGAAGCCGTCGAGGTGCTGCCCGAGGACGACGAGGCGAGCCTCCACGAGCGGATCAAGGCCGTCGAGCGGCGGCTGCTGGTCGGCACTCTTCAAAAGCTGGCGTTGCACGGGTGGACCGTGCAGGGACGGAAGGTGAGTATCCCGTGACCGCGAACTCCCACGAGCGGCGTCCGGTTCGCCGCGCGCTGATCGGCGTGTCGGACAAGTCGGGCCTGCTGGAGCTGGCCACCGGGCTGCACGCGGCCGGGGTGGAGATCGTCTCCACCGGTGGCACCGCGCGTGCGATCGCTGATGCCGGCGTGCCGGTCACGCCCGTCGAGGAGCTCACCGGGTTCCCGGAGGCGCTGGACGGCCGGGTCAAGACCCTGCACCCGCGGGTGCACGCCGGTCTGCTGGCCGACCTGCGCCGCGAGGAGCACGCCCAGCAGCTCTCGGACCTCGACATCGCCCCGTTCGACCTGCTGGTGGTCAACCTCTACCCGTTCGTGCAGACGGTGGCCTCGGGTGCGGCGCAGGACGAGGTGATCGAGCAGATCGACATCGGTGGTCCGGCGATGGTGCGCGCTTCGGCGAAGAACCACGCGAACCTGGCCGTCGTGGTCGACCCGAGCCGCTACGAGTGGGTCCTGGAGGAGGTCCGCCAGGGTGGCTTCAGCATGACCGATCGGGTCGAGCTGGCCGCGGAGGCGTTCCGGCACACCGCGTCCTACGACGTGGCGGTGGCGTCCTGGATGAGCAAGGTCCCGACCGGTGACGACTCCGCGTTCCCGGGCTGGATCGGTGAGACCTGGCAGCGCCGCTCGGCGCTGCGCTACGGCGAGAACCCGCACCAGCCTGCCGCGCTGTACGTCTCGGGCGGGGAGGCCACCGGTCTCGCCGCTGCCGCGCAGCTGCACGGCAAGGAGATGTCCTACAACAACTACGTCGACGCCGACGCCGCGTGGCGCTCCGCGCACGACCACGACGAGCCGTGCGTGGCGATCATCAAGCACGCCAACCCGTGCGGCATCGCGGTCGGTGACGACATCGCCGCCGCGCACCGCAAGGCGCACGAGTGCGATCCGGTGAGCGCCTTCGGCGGCGTGATCGCCACCAACCGCGAGGTCTCGGTGGCGATGGCCGAGCAGGTCGCGGAGATCTTCACCGAGGTCGTGGTGGCCCCCGGGTACGCCGAGGGCGCGGTGGACGTGCTGAACAAGAAGAAGAACATCCGGATCCTGACGGCCCAGCCGCCGCAGACCGGGCGGGTCGAGATGCGCGCGATCTCCGGCGGTGTGCTGGTGCAGGGTTCGGACGCGATCGACGCCGAGGGCGATGCTCCGGAGAACTGGACGCTGGCGACGGGTTCGCCGGTGGACGAGGCGACGCTGGCGGACCTGAAGTTCGCCTGGCGGGCCTGCCGCGCGGTGAAGTCCAACGCGATCCTGCTCGCCGACGGCGGCGCCACCGTGGGTGTGGGCATGGGCCAGGTGAACCGGGTCGACTCGGCTCGCCTGGCGGTCTCCCGCGCCGCTGACCGGGCCAAGGGCTCGGTGGCCGCTTCGGACGCCTTCTTCCCGTTCCCGGACGGCCTGCAGGTCCTGCTGGACGCCGGTGTGCGCGCCGTGGTCCAGCCGGGCGGTTCGGTCCGCGACGGCGAGGTCATCGCCGCTGCCGAGGCGGCGGGCGTCCCGGTCTACCTGACGGGCACCCGGCACTTCGCCCACTGACGCACCTCCTCGACGGGCCCCGGACTTCCGAGTCCGGGGCCCGTCGCGTTCTCGGGAACGGGTCCGGGCGAGCGCGTTCCGCCACGGCCGCAACGGTCGAACTCCCCGAACCCCTGGTCACGCGGATCGCGTACCTGGCCTTTCGAACGAATGTTCACTCAATCCGGCTATGGGCCTTGACGGGGTGCCCCGGTGGAGGTTGAATGGATTTATTCGAACTGAGGTTCGAGATCGGAAACGGCCGGTGTCGGCCGCTCCGATGGAGTTCGGCGCTGTGGTCCGGGTGCAGGCGCAGCGCTGACTCCACCGCTGCCTTCCCCGCAGCGGCTGTGTTCGTGGGTGCCCGCGCCGGGGTCGGGCACCCACCGCGGTCACGTATGTGGGGAGGCGGCGATGTCCGCGACGGTGCCTTCGGCGACGCTGAGCGCGCCCACGGCTGACGGGGTGTCCGTGGGTGTGCCGCGCGTCGAGGCGGGCGGTGTCCCGGGTGCGGGCCGGGTGCTGCCGACGCGGGCGGAACTCGCCACCGTGCTGCCATGGCCAGGTTTGCGCCGTGGCAGCACGGTGGCGGTGCACGGTTCGGTGTCGCTGCTCTTCGCGCTGCTGGCGGAGGCGACGGCGAACGGTTCCTGGGCGGCCGTGGTGGGTCTGCCCGGCATCAACCTAGTGGCCGCTGCCGAGGCCGGTGTGTCGCTGGAGCGGCTCGCGGTGGTGCCGCAGCCGGGTTCCGACCCGGCGGGTGTGGTCGCCGCGCTGCTGGACGGTGTCGACCTGGTCGTGGTCGGCAAGACCGGGCAGGTGCTCGACGCCGATGCCCGCAGGCTCTCCGCGCGGGCGCGCAACCGAGGTTCTGTGCTGTTGCCGTTCGGCCGCTGGCCCGGTGCGGAAGTGCAGCTGCGCTGCTCCGGCGCGCGCTGGCGAGGGCTCGGTCACGGGCACGGGCATCTGCGGGAACGCGACGTCACGGTGCACTCCGAAGGGCGTGGTGCGGCATCGAGGCCGCGCTCCTGCCGGTTGCTGCTGCCCTCCTGCGACGGCTCGATCGCGGCTGTCGAGGAACGTCCTGCTGCCCGGGCTCACCTGCGGGCGGTGACGGGGTGAATGACATGTCCGCGCGCAGGATCGTCGTGTGGTGCCCGGATTGGCCGGTGGTGGCCGCTGCGCGCGCTGCCGAACTCGAACCGCTCGTCCCCGCAGCGGTTTTCGCCGCGAATCGGGTCGTCGCCTGCTCGGCGACAGCCCGGGAAGGCGGTGTGCGCCGGGGGATGCGCCGCCGCGAAGCGCAGGGCCGGTGCCCGGAACTCGTTGTCTGCGAACACGATCCGGCGCGAGACGTGCGGTTCTTCGAACCGGTCGTGACCGCGGTCGAGGAGCTGGTCCCCGGAGTTGAGGTCGTCCGGCCGGGACTGGTCGCCGTGCCGGCGAGGGGTCCCGGCCGCTACTTCGGCGGTGAGGAGGTCGCCGCGGAGAAGCTCGTCGACGAGATCGACGCGCAGACCGGGGTCGAGTGCCGGATCGGCGTGGCCGACGGCCTGTTCGCCGCGATCCTCGCCGCGCGGCACGCGAGGCACGTCGAACCCGGTGGAAGCCGGGCATTCCTCGCTCCGCTGCCGATCGAGGAGGTCGAGCAGCTCGCCGACCGGCTCGGTCAGAAGCAGGCTGCCCAGCAGCCGGAGCTCGTGGACCTGCTGCGCAGGCTGGGGATTCGCACCCTGGGCGAGTTCGCCGGGCTCGGTCGCGCGGACGTGGCGACCAGGTTCGGCCCCGCCGCGCTGCTGGCCCACCGGGCGGCGACGGGGCAGGAGGAGCGCCCGGTGAAGCGGCGGCGACCACCGCCCGAGCTGGTCGTCACCGAAGAGCTCGACCCGCCGGTGGACCGGGTGGACCGGGCCGCGTTCGTGGCCAAGGCGCTCGCCGACGAACTGCACGCCAAGCTGGGAGATCTCGGACTGGCCTGCACCCGGTTGGGCATCTCGGCGCGCACCGGCAACGGCGAGGAGCTGCACCGGATCTGGCGCTGCGCGGAGCCGCTGACACCGGCCGCCACCGCCGACCGGGTCCGCTGGCAGCTCGACGGATGGCTCAACGGCCGCAACCGCGAGGGCAAGCCCACCGCCGGGCTCGACGAGCTGAGCCTGCGCCCCGAAGAGGTCGTCGGCGCGGGAGGGCTGCAGCTGGACCTGCTCAGCGCTGCCACCGGCGAAGCCGCTGCGCGAGCGGGCAGGGCGTTCGCGCGGGTGCAGGGCATGCTCGGCCCGGAATCGGTGCTGACCGGAGTCCTCGGCGGCGGACGGGACCCGCGCGACCAGGTGAGATTCGTTCCGTGGGGCGATGAGCGGCGCGCAGGGCTCCCCGCCGAACCGCCCTGGCCGGGGCGGATCCCGGCTCCCTCGCCGACGGTGGTGCCGGGTGCGCCGTGGCCGGCCCGGGTGCTCGACGCGTCGGGCGAATCGGTGTGGATCACCGGCCGGACGGGGCTCTCCGCCCCGCCGCACCGGGTCGAGGTCGGCGGCGGCAGGTCCCGCGCGGTGGCCGGGTGGGCCGGCCCGTGGCCGGTGGCCGAGCGCTGGTGGGTGGACCTGCTGGCCGGTGGTTCCGGTCAGACCGCCCCGGAATCGCATGCCCCACCCCGTGCCCTGGTCCGGCTCCAGGTCGTGCTGGCGCCGGACGAAGCGGGTTCCGCCGACGAGGATTCCGGTGACGTGGCGCTGCTCCTGGTGCACGAGCGCGGTGACTGGTGGGTGCAGGGCGCCTACCGGTGACAGGCGAACACTCGTTCGAGTGGAAGTCCGGCATTTCGGTAGCGCTGATCTTTCGAACAGGAGTTCACTACCCCCATGAGCTGGTTCAACCCACCCCAGAGCTGGTCGGAGCTGGAGAAGGCGCTCTCCGGCAGGACGACGCCGCGCCGTGACGGCGGAACGCCGTCGCAGCCGCGCGTCGAGCAGCGCGCGGGTGGCAGGACACCGGCTCCCACCGGCGACCGGGTGCCCTACGCCGAGCTGCACGCGCACTCCAACTTCAGCTTCCTCGACGGTGCCGCGCACCCCGAGGAGCTGATCGCGGAGGCCGCGCAACTCGGCCTGGAGGCGATCGCACTCACCGACCACGACGGGCTCTACGGCGTCGTGCGGTTCGCCGAGGCGGCCAAGGAGCACGACGTGCGCACGGCGTTCGGCGCCGAGCTGAGCCTCGGGCTCACCCAGCCGCAGAACGGCATCCCCGACCCCGAGGGCGGGCACCTGCTGGTGCTGGCCCGCGACCTCGACGGCTACGCCTCGCTGTGCCGGGCGATCAGCGCGGCGCAGCTGCGCGGCGAGGAGAAGGGCCGCCCGGAGTACCGGCTCGAAGAGCTCGCGGGTGACGCCGCAGGGCACTGGCAGGTGCTCACCGGCTGCCGCAAGGGCGCGGTCCAGGCGGCGCTGGCGGCCGGGGGGATGGACGCGGCCGCCGCCGAACTCGACCGCCTGATCGGGCTCTTCGGGCGCGACCACGTCACCGTGGAGCTCACCGACCACGGGCTGCCCGCGGACTCTGCGCGCAACGACGCCCTCGCCGAGCTCGCCGACCGCGCCGGGCTGTCCACGGTGGCCTCCACCGGCGCGCACCTGGCGCGGCCGGAGAGCGCCCGGCTGGCGAGCGTCGTCGCCGCCGTCCGGGCGCGGCGCAGCCTGGACGACATGGACGGGTGGTTGCCGGCCTGGGCGGGCAACCACCTGCGGTCCGGTGCCGAGATGGCCGAGCGCTTCGCCCGCTACCCGGGTGCGGTGCAGCGGGCCGCCGAGCTGGGCAAGTCCTTCGCCTTCGACCTCAGTCTGGTCGTCCCGCAGCTGCCGCCGTTCGAGGTGCCGCCCGGCCACACCGAGGCCAGCCACCTGCGCGAGCTGTCCTACCTCGGTGCTCTGGAGCGGTACGGGCCGCCGCAGGCGGCACCCGAGGCCTACCGGCAGATCGAACACGAGCTCGCGGTGATCGAGGAGCTCGAATTCCCCGGCTACTTCCTGGTCGTGCACGACATCGTCGACTTCTGCCGGAGGGAGCGGATCCTGTGCCAGGGCAGGGGATCGGCCGCGAACTCCGCCGTGTGCTTCGCGCTGCGCATCACCAACGCCGACCCGGTGCGCTACCAGCTGCTGTTCGAGCGGTTCCTCGCCCCCGAGCGGGACGGGCCGCCGGACATCGACATCGACATCGAGTCGGACCGCCGCGAGGAGGTCATCCAGTACGTCTACGCCAAGTACGGCCGCACGCACGCCGCGCAGGTCGCCAACGTCATCGGCTACCGGCCGAAGTCGGCGGTGCGCGACGTCGCCCGCGCGCTCGGCTACTCGCCCGGTCAGCAGGACGCCTGGAGCAAGGAGATCGAGCACTGGGGGCCGTTGCCCGCGGACTCCGAGATCCCCGCCGCGGTGCGCGATCTCGCCGACGAGCTGATGGGTTTCCCCCGGCACCTGGGGATTCACTCCGGCGGCATGGTGATCTGCCACCAACCGGTCAGCGAGGTGTGCCCGGTGGAGTGGGCGCGGATGCCCGGCCGGACCGTGCTGCAGTGGGACAAGGACGACTGCGCGACGGTCGGGCTGGTCAAGTTCGACCTGCTCGGCCTGGGCATGCTCTCCGCGCTGCACTACGCCATCGACATGACCGGCGAGCACCACGGCCTCGACGTCGACCTCGGCGAGCTGGACCTGTCCGACCCGGAGGTCTACGCGATGCTGTGCGAGGCCGATGCGATCGGGGTGTTCCAGGTGGAGAGCCGCGCGCAGCTGGCCACGCTGCCCCGGCTCAAACCCCGCGAGTTCTACGACCTCGTCGTCGAGGTCGCGCTGATCAGGCCCGGCCCCATCCAGGGCGGATCGGTGCACCCCTACATCCGGCGCCGCAACGAGGAGGAGGACTGGAACTACGAGCACCCGCTGATGGCGGGTGCGCTGGAGAAGACCCTCGGCGTCCCGCTGTTCCAGGAGCAGCTGATGCAGCTGGCCGTCGACGTCGCCGGGTTCAGCCCGTCCGAGGCCGACCAGCTGCGCCGGGCCATGGGCGCCAAGCGCTCCGCGGAACGCATGGAACGCCTGCGCGGCAGGCTCTTCGAGGGCATGGCCGCCAACGGCATCGGCGACGAGCTGAGCGAACGCATCTACCAGCGGATGCTGGCCTTCGCCAACTACGGCTTCCCGGAGAGTCACGCGCTGAGCTTCGCGCTGCTGGTGTTCGCCAGCGCCTGGTTCAAGCGCTACTACCCGGCGGCGTTCTGCGCGGCACTGCTCAAAGCGCAACCGATGGGCTTCTACTCGCCGCAATCGCTGGTCGCCGACGCGCGCAGGCACGGCGTGGTGGTGCGCGGCCCGGACATCAACGCCAGCCGCGTGCACGCCGACCTGGAGCCCGAACCGGCCAGCACCGGCGGTCAGGCCGTCCGGCTCGGCCTGTCGTCGGTGCGCAAGCTCGGCGAAGACCTCGCCGAAGAGCTGACCACCGAACGCGCCGCGCGGGGACCGTTCGCCGACATGGCGGACGTGGCGCGACGCGTGCGGCTCAACGCACCGCAGATGGAAGCGCTGGCCACCGGCGGGGTCTTCGACTGCTTCGGCCTGACCCGTCGCGAAGCGTTGTGGAACGCCGCGGCAGCGGCCCGCGAACGACCAGACCGGTTGCCCGGCACCACCGTCTCCTCGGCCGCCCCGGCCCTGCCCGGGATGGACGGGGTCGAGAAGGCCGCGGCCGACGTGTGGGCGACAGGGGTGTCGCCGGACAGCTTCCCGCTGCAGTTCGTCCGGGCCCGGCTCGACGAGCTCGGCGCGTTGCCGGCCGCACGACTGTCCGAAGTGGAGCACGGAACCCGGGTGCTGGTGGGCGGAGCCGTGACGCACCGGCAGCGGCCGTCCACCGCCGGCGGGATCACGTTCCTCAACCTGGAGGACGAAACCGGAACGGTCAACGTCGTCTGCTCGCCCGGGCTGTGGGCTCGGTATCGGAAGGTGGGGAGGACCAGTGCTGCGTTGTTGGTGCGTGGGGTGGTGGAGCGGACGGAGTCGGTGGTGAACCTGCGGGCTGATCGGCTTCAGAAGCTGAACATCCACGTGCCCTCGGAGTCTCGTGACTTCCACTGAGCGCTACCAGTGACCACTGCTCTGCGGTCCCTTTGCCGGGCGGTGCCGGAAGCGGAACCTCAGACGCCGTCTGGCTCCGGGATCCGAGACTTGTGTTCCCCCGCAGCGGTGAAGACGCGCTGCCGAATCGTCTCGCGCCCCGGCGAAGGGTTCGCGGTGGCCCGGCACTGAGTACCATTCCCGCGTGGCCGAAGGCGACAGCACCAAGCGTGAATTCGAGATCGGCAAGGACGGTCTGGGCGGCATCGTCGTCGGCATGGACGGCAGCCCGGCCAGCTTCCACGCCGCAGCCTGGGCGGCGGGTCTCGCCCGGCGGGAGCGCGCGCGTCTCGTGCTCGTCTACGTCGAGGCGGTGGGCGGCGTCGCCTACTGGTCGCCGATGGGAGTGGCGGTCGCCAGCGAAGCCGCCGAATCCCTGGTCGAAGAGCTCAAGCAGGAAGTCGTGTCGCACCTCAAGTGGGTGGACATCGACTGGGACTTCGTGCACCACCGGGGCGACCCGGCGGTGGGCCTGGAGCAGGTCGCCGAGCAGTACCGCGCCGACCTGATCGTCGTCGGCCGCTCGCGCAGACGAGGGGGTCTGCTCGGCACGGTCCCCGCGACGCTGGTGGTGGAGGCGGTCCGCCCGGTCGTCGTCGTCCCGTAGGCGAGTTCCGCCGCGCGAATCCCGCTGCGCGAATCCACCCGCTATTACCACTCAGTGGTGCGACAGGGTGTTGACGACGGTGCCGTTCGGGTCGCGGTGGAAGAACCGCCGCACGCCCCACGGCTCGTCGGTCAGCGGGTGCACGATCTCCACGCTCCGCTGCAGCGCCGCCTGGTAGGCGCCGTCGACATCGTCGACCTCGACGGAGATGTCCGGGTGCTCGGGAGCGGTGGCGTCCTCGGTCATCAGGCTGATCTGGTGCGACCGGTCGCCGGGAGCGCAGAGCGTGACGATCCACTCCATGTCCATCGCCACCTCGAAGCCGAGCACCTGCACGTAGTGCTCGCGCATGGCGGCGATGTCGGCGGTCTTGATGTTGGGGACCACCCGGTTGATGTGCACGGTGCCTCCGGTGCTGTCGGGCGCTCGTGCCAGGGTGGAGCCATGACGAACGCGGTCGGTGAGGACTTCCAGGACGCGATCCTGACGGATCAGGAGTGGTCCGGCAGGACTTTCGAGCAATGCGTGTTCACCGATGCGGACCTGACCGGCCTGAGCACCCGCAACTGCGTGTTCACCGACTGCGACTTCACCGGGACCGACCTCAACGGGTCGAAGCACGTCACCACCGCGTTCCGGTCCTGCAAGTTCGACCGCACGGTGTTCGGCAAGAGCAGCTTCGACGGCTGCAGCCTGCTCGGTTCCAGCTTCACCGACTGCAGGTTGCGCTCGTTGAAGTTCCGGGAGACGGACCTGACCCTGGTCGCCATGGGGCGCTGCGATCTGCGCGACGTCGACCTGCACGGGGCCCGTTTCCGGGAAGCCAACCTCACCGAGTGCGATCTGCGCGGCTGCGACCTCAGCGAGGTCGACTTCAGCGGCGCGCGGATGCTGGGCGCGCGCCTGAACAACGCGGACCTGCGGGACGCCCGGCTCGACGCGGACGCGCTCGTGCAGGCCCACCTGCGCGGTGCCCGGGTCGACACCACGCTCGCGCTCTCCTTCGCCGCGGCCCACGGCCTGCACCTCGACTGAGCCGCCGCGCCGCGCAGGAACGAAAGAGGGCCCCTCCCCGAAATCGGGGAAGGGCCCTCTCGCGTGGTTTCTCACTCCATGGGCGGGCGCTCGTTCGACGGCATCTCCGCGAGCGTGCCGTCGGCGAGGAGATCGCTGACCGCCGCGGGGAGCACGAACGCCGTGCCGCCACCGGGCTGCTCGAACCACGCGACGGCGGTTCCCCGCAGCGCCTGGATCGGGCGCTGCACCCGGTACGCCGCGTAAGCCCGGTTGGACCACTGCGGCGGCAGCGAGCGGTGCGTGTACGGGGTGCGCACGGTGTACATCACGTTGCCGTTGGGCTCACCGAAGCGGTCCAGCTCGGTGCCCGGCTGCAGCATGACGATCCGGCGGTCCCGGTACAGCGTCAGCGGCGGCTCGCCGTTGAGCGGCTGGATCTGCTGACCCTGCGGGGCCTGACCGTTGGCCGGCTGGCCGTTCGGCGCACCCTGCGGCTGTCCCTGCGGGGGCTGCCCCTGCTGAGGACGCGGCGGCCCGGGCGGCGGACCCTGCCGCTGCGGACCGGCCATGCCGGGCCCACCCGGACCGGGACGGCGCTCAGCACCCCCGGCCGGCCCCTGCGCGGGACCGGCGGCCGGGGGAACCGGGGCGTTGCTGTCCCGTCGCGGCTGGCGCTTGGGCAGCGGGTTCGAGCCCGGAGCCCCACCGGCCTGCGGCTGCGCCGGAGTTCCCGCGGGCGGGGACGGCGGAGCCTGGGGAGCCTGCGGCGGACGCTCCATCGACGGCGCCGGCTGGAACCGGGTCGGCTCCTCGGCGGGCGGCGACGGCGGGGTCTGCGGTGCAGGCTCCTGAGCGGCCGGTGCGGATTCCTGGTTCGCCGTGAACAGCGGGTTGCCACCCGTGCTCGGCCCGGACTGCTCCGGCTCGCGCGCGGCGCGCTGGGGCAGTTCCGACGACAGGGGCGTGCGCTGCGGCAGCTCCGACGACGGTTCCGGGCTGCGCTTGGGCAGCTCGGCGGCGGGTTCCGGGGTGCGCTGCGGGAGGTCAGCGGGTTCCTGCTGACCACGCTGCGGGAGCTCGGCCGATTCCGGCGTGCGCTGCGGGAGCTCGGCGGCGGGCTCCGGCGTGCGCTGCGGGAGGTCGGCGGCGGGCTCCGGCGTGCGCTGCGGGAGGTCGACCGGTTCCTGCTGACCGCGTTGCGGGAGACCGGCTTCCGGTTCGCCGCGCTGCGGCAGATCCGGGACCTCCGGTGCGATCGGTGCAGCGGCGGCGGCCGGAGCCGATTCCGCCGGACGCTCCATCAGCAGCTGGCCGAGCAGGTACGCGGCAGCGTGGTCGACGCGGGCGAACCGCACGTCCTCGGCACCGGTGACGACCCAGTCCTCGCCGTCCTGCACCAGGCAGTGGGCGTCCGCGCTGCGGCTGCCCAGCCGGTAGGAATCGCTGTCGACCTGGAAGTCGGTCAGCCGGTCGTGCAGGTGGGCCAGCACTTCCTGCGCGTCGGGCGCGTCGTCCTCCTCGTCGAGCACGTGCCGGGAACCCGAGGCCGCAGAAGCGGTCTCGTCCTCGAACGGCTCGTAGAGGTCGTCGTCCTCCGGTTCGTCCGAAGAAGAACCGACCGCGCCGATCCCGGCTGCGGCGGCACCCGCAGCGACACCGGCGCCGGCACCAGTGGCGAGCACGGCACCGTTGGACTCCGGCTCGGGCTCGCCGGCGGAGAGGTCGTCGGGCTGGTCGACCAGTTCGCTGACGGCCGCCTCGCGGGTCGCGTCGTCGACGTCGCCGACCGTGAAGCGACGGCTGCGGACGTGCTCGACCAGGGCGGTCTCCGGCGGCATGCCGTACTGGGCCAGGTAGTAGGCCACCGAACCCGGCCACAACCAGGTCCCGTCGGTGTGCCAGGTACCCGGGACGGACTGGGTGCGCTCAGGGTCGAAGTGGTCTTCCTCGTTCTCCCGCGAGGCCAGCACGACCGGAGCGTTCTCCAGGTACTGCCGCAGCGCGCCGACCTCGTCGGCGGGCACCGGGCGCCGGTCGGACACGACCGGGCGGCCTTCGTCGTCGACGTCGTCGAAGACGCTGGTGATCCGGAAGCGACCGGAGCCGATGGTCTCGGAGGAGAAGTCGGCTTCCGCCTCGAGACCCGCGACCGTGTCCGGCACCACGGGTGCCTCCTCGGCCTGCGGGCTGGAGGTGCCGTCGACCCGTTCCTGCATCCAGTCCGGGATGTTGTCCTCGGACCTCGGGTAGCGGCGAAGCTCGTCGACGTAGGCCGCTCGGGGCAGCGGGCGCTGCCACTGAGGCTCTGTGTCGAAGTTGATATCGATTCGGTAACTGGACGGGCGCTCGACCACGTAGAGCGCGCTCAACCAGGTGCCCACGTCGGGGCGGTACATGCCCTCGCGCAGGCGCT
Organism: Saccharopolyspora tripterygii; assembly: GCF_054778355.1. NCBI lineage: Bacteria > Bacillati > Actinomycetota > Actinomycetes > Pseudonocardiales > Pseudonocardiaceae > Saccharopolyspora > Saccharopolyspora tripterygii. The sequence goes on from NZ_BAAGZP010000008.1 coordinate 731,117, forward strand.
CGAAGATCTCGCGCAGCTCTGTCGGCGGCTCGAGCGAGCGTGAACTGCCGTCCTGCGCGGTGAGCTCACCCAGCAGGTCGGTGTATTCGCCGGTGGCGCGGTACTCCACCGTGATCTCCTGCCAGTCCTCAGGAGCGCCTTGTAAGAGCAGAACACCGATCTTGCGGGCGATCTGCTCCTGCTCTTCTGGACTGATCGCTGTCGGACGCGACATGGGTGACATCCTCCCCCTCTCGACGAGGCAACCCGACTCCACCCCGTCGAAACGCTACTCGACGCGGGCCCGGCGTTGTGCGCTGTGTGTGACATCCGCGCCGCCGGTGATCGTCTTGTGGCGGTTTTCAAGATCACCCCGGGTGAGGTCGATGATCTCGCCCCAGAGCTTGCCTGCTGAAACCGCCTATGAACATCACACCACCAGGTGTATTGGATCAATGAGGGGCCTGGAAAACCAGTAGCGGTACGTCAGTGCCGAACGACACAGTTATCACGTGCTGCGCCCCTACCGGCTCCTGGCCGCCGTCCCACACGCTCCGTCACTGATGTGCTCCGGTCTGCTCGCGCGCCTCTACATCCCGGCGCAGGTGATGGTGCTGACGTTCCTGATCGCCGAGTGGACCGGCTCGTACGCGATCGGCGGTGCGGTGTGCACCGCGATGACCATCGGTCAGGCGATCGCCGGGCCCGTGCGCGGGCGCGCGGCCGACCGCACCTCGGTGGCGAAAGTGCTGGTGCTGAGCGGTTTCGTCCAGGCGGCGGGGTTCGCGGCGATGATCGCGATCGCGCACTGGGTCGACGGGACGCGCTGGTGGCTGATGCTGTTCGCGGCGCTGGCCACGGGGCTCGCGTCGCCGCCGCTGGGGCAGGTGGCGCGGTCGATGTGGCCGCGGATCGCCCACGGCGAGGCTCGCGAGGCGGCTTACGCGGTCGAGGCCACGCTGCAGGAACTCCTCTACGTCGTGGCACCGATGCTGGCCACGTTCGTCGTGGCCGCCTGGAACCCCTCGGCGGCGCTGGTGGTCCTGGGGGTCTGGGCGCTGATCGGGCCGGGCCTGTTCGCGACGGCGCTGTGGCGCGCGGGGATCCGCGGGGGCCTGGGCTCCGGCGGCCCGGGGTCGTCGGGCGGGGTGGTTCGGGTGCGCGGGTTCGCGTCGATGCTGTGCTTCTTCAGCTTGAGCGTCGGTGCGCTGGTCTCGATGGACCTGGTGCTCGTCGGTTGGGCGCGGGAGCGGGGCGAACCGGGACTGGCCGGGGTGATGGCGATGGTCTGGGCCCTGGGTTCGCTGGCAGGAGGCCTGGTGATGGGCGGATTCCCCCGGTCCCGCCTGTGGGTTCGCTCCGGTCTCTGCGCGCTCGGCCTGTGCGCGCTGGTCCCCGTGCTGCCACCGGTGTCGGCCGGATCGCCGTGGGCGATCGGGGCCGTCCTGGCGCTCGGCGGGACGGCGATCGCGCCTCTGCTGGCCGCCGCCAACGGCAGGACGGCGGACCTGGCTCCGCCGGAGCGGCGGGGCGAGGCGTTCGGCTGGGTGTCCACCGCGGGCACGGCGGGTGTTGCGATGGCGGGTCCGCTGGCCGGTTCGATGCTCGACCTCGGCGGGCCGGCGGCCGCGGGAGCGACCTGCGCCGCGCTGTCGGTGACCGCCTTCGGCGTGGTGCTGCTGCACCTGAGGCGGGTCGGGACGTTGCCGCCGGCGGCAGAAGTGGTGGAGGCAACTGCGGACCGGCGAGGTCGAGCGGCGGACGATCTGCCACGATGAGCAGCTGTGAGCGCGACGATTCTCGACGGCAAGGCGACCAAGGACGCGATCTTCGACGAGCTGCGACCCCGCGTCGCCCGGCTCGCCGAGCAGGGCAAGGCCCCGGGTCTGGCAACGGTGCTGGTCGGAGACGACCCCGGTTCGCAGTCTTACGTGCGCGCCAAGCACAACGACTGCGCGAAGGTCGGCATCAAGTCGATTCGCAAGGACCTGCCCGCCGATGTCAGCCAGGCTGACGTGGAGGCGGTGATCGACGAGCTCAACGCCGATCCCGAGTGCACCGGCTACATCGTGCAGCTGCCGCTGCCCAAGCACCTCGACGCAGGCCCGCTGCTGGAGCGGATGGCTCCCGCCAAGGACGCCGACGGCCTGCACCCGATCAGCCTCGGCCGCCTGGTGCTGGGCGAGGAGGCCCCGCTGCCGTGCACCCCGCGCGGCATCATCGAGCTGCTGCGCCGCCACGACGTCGAGCTCAACGGCGCGCGCGTCGCGGTCGTCGGCCGCGGCATCACCGTCGGCCGCCCGATCGGCCTGCTGCTGACCCGCCGCAGCGAGAACTCCACGGTGACCCTGTGCCACACCGGCACCAAGGACCTGGCTTCGGAGATCTCGCGCGCGGACGTGGTGGTCGCCGCCGCGGGCGTGCCGAACCTGATCACCGCGGACATGGTCAAGCCGGGCGCGGCGGTGCTCGACGTGGGCGTCACCCGCACCGACGACGGGCTGGCCGGTGACGTGCACCCGGACGTCTCGGAGGTCGCCGGTTTCCGGTCGCCGAACCCCGGTGGCGTGGGCCCGATGACGCGGGCGATGCTGCTGACCAACGTGGTCGAGGCGGCCGAACGTAACCTGGGCTGAGCGCAACCTGGGCTGAGCCCGGCCCCGGGACTGGAGGAACGTGAGCGACTGGATCCCGGACAGGTCACGCCTGTCCATCCACGTGCCGTTCGGCCTGGTGTGCGGCATCGGGCTGATCGGATTCCTGCTGGTGGCCCTGCAGCACTGGCGTCGCGGCGCGGTCGTGCTCGGCCTGGCGCTGCTGGTCGCGGCCGGTCTGCGCGCGATGATCCCGGACGACCGCGCGGGCCTGCTGGCCATCCGCAGCCGCGTGGTGGACATCCTGCTCTACAGCGGTTTCGGCGTGGTCATCATCTCGATCGCGATGACCATCCGAGGCCTCTTCGGCTGACGGTGACGTGGGGGAGGTTTTCATGAGAACTTCCCCCACCCCCGGAAGCGTCCTACAGGTCAGTCCCACCAGAAGGACCACGTGCGGCGACCGCGGATCTCGGCGGCGTAGGCCGAGATCGATCCGGTCTCCTGCAGGATCCGGTCGGGGCAGAAGGTCCAGTGCTCGGCGGCCACTCCGGCCGCGTGCTCGGCGGTCTGCGGCGGGGCGGCGACGCTCATGTCCAGGCGGTCCGGGCCGAGCCGGAGGATGCGGGCGCCGAAGCGCTCCTCCCAGCTGCGCACCATCGCCGAGAGCCCGGCGGTGCGCGAGACGTGGTTGGCGGCCCCGGACCAGCCGAGGACCGTGAGCACGTCCGCGCCGCGCTTGACCGGCACCAGCGCGAGCCGGGTGTCGGCGTTGACCATCTTCGGGAGTTGCTGGTTGGCCAGCACGTCCGGGTCGGCCAGCAGGTTGCCCGCCGGGGCCGGGCCGGGGCAGGAGTAGTCGAAGGGCGCCAGCACGTCCAGGTCGTAGGCCGGCCCGAGCTCGTCGTCGGCCTGCACCAACCCGTCCCAGATCCGCACCATGACGTCGTAGACGCGCCAGCGGTCGACGTGTTCGAGCGGTTCGGGCGCGGTCACGCCGACGGTGCAGCGCTCGCCGAAGGTCTCGTCGCTGTCGATCAGCAGGAGCGGCCACAAGCCGCTGCGCCGGTGCTCGGCGCGCAGAGCGGCGGCCAGTTGCGGTCCTGGTGCGTCGGTGCTGATCCAGCACAGCGGCGTCGGGTAGGCGGCCATCGACATCCGCTCGGTGAGGATCTCGCCGGGTGGCAGCTCCGTGGAAAGCCCTGAACCGATGCCGAAAACCGCAGGAAGATCGGCCGGTGCCCCCGCGTCCCGGTCGTCTTGCAACACTCCACAGCCTCCTAGCGATTCCCGTTTGAACCACCTTAAGGACGCGGGGCCTCCGGCGGGAGCCCGGGATGGTGCAAACCAGCTAACATTTCGGGCTTCACGCGCTCCCCGACCCGGGTCGCAGGACGATGCGGCCGGTCTTCTTGCCGGACAGGTGCAGGTCCAGCGCTTGTTCGGCGTTCTCCAGCGGCAGGCGTTCGGCGATCAGCGGGCGCAACCGTCCACTGGCGACGGCCCGGAGCAGCTCGGCCAGGTCGGTGCGGAACTGCTCGCCCGGACGCACGTAGTACAGCCGCGCCCGGCGACCGCCGGTCCTGCCGAGCAGCCGGCCGATCTCCCACCCGACGAGCAGGCGGGTGATCCCGAGATAGGGCCGCCACCACGCTCCTGAGTCGTTGAGGGTCGCCGAACTCCCGTAGCTGACCAGCGTTCCGCCGGGGGCGAGGAGTCGCCAGGAGGCCGGGAGGCTGGACGGTCCCAGCGGGTCGAAGACGGCGTCCACGCCGTCCGGGGCGAGTTCGGTCACCTTCGCCGCGACGTCTTCCGAGCGGTGGTCGATCAACTCCGCTCCCACGTCGGAGAGATCGGCGTGCCGGTGCGCGGAAGCCGTTCCCAGCACTCGGATTCCGTCTGCGACGGCCAGCTGCGCGAGCAACGTCCCCACTCCGCCGCCGACCCCGTGCACCAGCACCGTTCGTCCTCTTCGGACTCCGGAGGTGCGCAGGAGCTGTCGCGCGGTGACACCGTTGAGCACCAGCGCCACCGCTTCCGCGGCGTCGATGCCCGCGGGAACCTCGACGAGTTCCCGGTCGGGGAGGGCGACGTGCTCCGCCCAGGCGCCGGTGCGCGGCATGGCGGCGACCCGCTGCCCGACGCGCCAGGAGCTCTCGGCGCCGGTGGCGATGATCTCGCCGACCAGGTCGTAGCCGGGGACGAACGGGAACGCGGGCTGGGCCGGGTAGCGGCCGAGCCGCATCTGCACCTCCGCGAACGCGACCCCGGTGGCCTCGGTGCGGACCACGACCCCTCGCGGCTCCGGCTCGGGCGTCGGCGCCTGCCGGACGGTGACCTCGCCGAGGCCGGTGAGCACGATCTCGGTACCTGACATGACGACTCCTTCGTGACAACTAGAAACTAACGTTAGAAGCTCTAACTCAAATATGAGCCTGTTACTCTGCTGGTGTCAAGGGAGGCGGAACATGTCAGCAGCGCCGCGCAGTCCCCGCGAGCGGTTCCGGGAGCAGACGCGCACCGAGGCCAAGCAGGTCGCGATGGAGCAGCTCGCCGAATCAGGGCCCTCGGGGATCTCGGTCAACGCGATCGCCAAGCGGATGGGCGTCACCGGCCCGGCGCTCTACCGCTACTTCGCCAACCGCGACGCGCTGCTCACCGAGCTGGTGGCCGACGGCTACCGCGACCTCGCCGAAGCGCTGGAGGCCATCGCGCACGAGCACCGCCGCAAGGCGCCGGAGAACCGGTTCCGCGAGATCGCGATGGGGTTCCGGCGGTGGGCGATCGAGGCGCCGCAGCGATTCCTGCTGCTCTTCGGTACCCCGGTGCCGGGCTACGAAGCGCCAGCGGAGACCTTCGAGCTCGCCGACCGGGTGTTCCGGCCGATCCTGGAGGTCCTCGCCGAACTCGCGCCGCAGGGGGAGCCGAGCGGCGCGCTGGACCGGCAGCTGGTGGCCTGGCGCGAGCGGCGCGGCGGCGCGCAGCTGCCGGTGCCCGCGTTGCGCAAGGCGGTGCGCGCCTGGTCGCGCCTGCACGGCGCGGTCAGCCTCGAGGTGATCGGTCACTTCGAGGGGATGGGGGTCGACCCGGAACCCCTGTTCCGGGCCGAGGTGGATTCGACGCTGGCCGACCCCTGGGACTGAGGCCGGTCGCTTCAGGTGCGACCGGCCCGTCCTACTCGCCTCGACGAGGCGAGGGGGTTTCGACGACGCAATCGGAGCCCGGGAACACCAGGCCCTCGTGCCCGTCGGTGTAGCGGACCTTGTACGGCGGCTCGCCGTCGGGTCCGAGGACCTCCAGGATCTCCGCGTACTTCTCGGCCTCGTCCACGTGCTTGCTGTGCACGTGCAGCTGGTCGCCCACGACTGCTCTCATCAGCCATCACCTCCGCTTGAACCAGGCTAAGGAGTTGCGGCGGACTTGGCTCGTCAGCGGACCGGGTGAACCTCGGGGCGGATCAGCCGGCCAGGCGCGAGCAGGTCGTGGTCACGGTCTGGTACTTCTCCAGCTGCGCCGAGGTCCACTCCGCGCTGGCTTCGATGTCGACCTTGCCGTCGGCCACCTGCTGCACCGACTCCTGCACGTCGAGCAGGTTCTGCTTGAGCGTCTGGTCCGCGGTGCTGTTCGCCAGCTGCTGCAGCTCGGTGACCTTGGCCTGGGCGTCCGCCTGGGCCTTCTGCGGGTCGGCGAAGTTCGGCACGAAGTTCGCCGCGTTGATCGCCTGCAGGCAGGCCTGGGCGGAGTCCAGGCTCTGCTGCGCGCCCTGGAGTTGCTGGTTGGCGTTCTGCAGGCCCTGCTGGGCCTCCTGGATCTCGCCGCACGCGGCGAGGCCCGCCAGCAGCGGCAGCGACAGAACGGCCGCCGCGACACGCAATCGAGCTCGCATCTTCCCTCCGGGGACAAGGCGCAGTGCCCAGGTGGCGCTGCAGGTGCACCTTATCGGTCAGACCAGAGGGATTGTGCCGTTTGTCTTGTTTTGCGTGCTAATGGTCCAAACCCTACTCCGGGTGGCTCAAGGCTTCGCCTCGATCCAGGCCATCACCGCGGGCGGCAGCTCTAGACCGGTCAGCCAGGGGGCCGCGCCGAGGCGGTAGAGGACCACGCAGGTCAGCGCGGCCGCCACGAGGGTCAGGCCGGGACCGATGATGACCAGCTCGACGGCGCCTCCGGTGCGCATGCGCAGCAGCTTCGGCGGTGCGACGGGGAACCAGGTCTTGCCGCCCAGCGGCACCGGCCACAGCATCGGGCAGCCCTGCTCGGTGATCGCGTCGCCGATGAAGTGGGCGACGCAGCCGATCATCACCGCCAGCCCGAACGCGGCGGCATCGGTCGGCTGGTCACCGGCCCAGGCCCAGCAGGCGACCGTGAGCAGCAGCGACGTGGCCGCGATCAGCAGCGCGTCCTTCCGCGAGCTCCAGGTGTGCAGGAGTCCGCGCACCGCGAGGCCGGCGAAGAAGAACATCAGCACGCCCAGTGCGCTGCCCTCGCTGGTCTGCACGATCGCGGTGGTGATCAGCCCGGCGAGGACGGCGAAGACGACGGTGTGGGTGAACCCCCGGTGGGTCCCTTCGCGGTCGCTGTCCTTCTTGGTCCGCGTCAGCCGGTACAGGAAGCCGCTGAACCCGCTGATACCTGCGGAGAAGCCCTTGGAGATGGCGCCGAAGGTGGCCGAGACGGTGGACGACGGGTGATCGATGTCGGGCAGCAGAGCGGCACCTGCGGCGAGCGTGGCCCCGACCACCCAGGTCTTGGGGGATAATTGGCCTATCGCGTGCGTGTCGGCCAGGGCTGTCACCGCAGCCCAGGCGGCCAACCCGCTCATCGCGTGCGTCGGTCCTGTCGCCATGTCTCTCCCGCATCGCCTGCCGCGCCGAACGAACTGCTCGACAAGATCACTCGTATGTGAGTTCGAGAGTAGAAGAAGATCACGACTCGGCTCCGCATTGCCCCGGGAGTGGCTGCCTGTGAATCTGGCTTCGGATGTGCCGTGACCCTGGTGGCGGGCGACGGGGGCAAGGCACAATCGAAGGCGCTAGCAGTACGCTTGTACCGCTTGCATTCTCGCGAGAGGAGCACCCCGCCACATGAGCAAGATCAAGGTCCAGGGCACCGTCGCCGAACTCGATGGTGACGAGATGACCCGGATCATCTGGTCCTTCATCAAGGACAAGCTGATCCACCCCTACCTGGACATCAACCTCGATTACTACGACCTCGGCATCGAACAGCGAGATGCCACCGACGACCAGGTAACCGTCGACGCCGCGAACGCCATCGCGAAGCACGGCGTAGGCGTCAAGTGCGCCACCATCACGCCTGATGAGGCGCGCGTGGAGGAGTTCGGCCTGAAGAAGATGTGGCGGAGCCCGAACGGGACCGTCCGCAACATCCTCGGTGGCGTCATCTTCCGCGAGCCGATCGTCATCTCCAACATCCCGCGGTACGTGCCGACGTGGACCAAGCCGATCGTCATCGGCCGTCACGCCCACGGCGACCAGTACAAGGCCAGCGACTTCAAGGTCCCCGGCCCGGGCACCGTCACCATCACCTACACCCCTGAAGACGGCTCCGAGCCGATCGAGATGGAGGTGGCCAAGTTCGGTGAAGACGGTGGCGTGGCCATGGCCATGTACAACTACCGCAAGTCCATCGAGGAGTTCGCGCACGCGTCCTTCCGGTACGGCTTGGAGCGCGGCTACCCGGTCTACATGTCGACCAAGAACACGATCCTGAAGGCCTACGACGGCATGTTCAAGGACGTGTTCGAGGAGATCTTCGAGAACGAGTACAAGGCCGCCTTCGAGGCCAAGGGCATCACCTACGAGCACCGGCTGATCGACGACATGGTCGCCACCGCCCTGAAGTGGGAGGGCGGCTACGTCTGGGCCTGCAAGAACTACGACGGTGACGTGCAGTCGGACACCGTGGCGCAGGGCTTCGGCTCGCTGGGTCTGATGACCTCGGTCCTGATGACCGCTGACGGCAAGGTGGAGGCCGAGGCCGCGCACGGCACGGTCACCCGCCACTTCCGCCAGCACCAGCAGGGCAAGCCCACCTCGACCAACCCGATCGCGTCGATCTACGCCTGGACGCGCGGCCTGCAGGCCCGCGGCAAGATGGACTCGACCCCGGAGGTCGTCGGTTTCGCCAACGCGCTGGAGCAGGTCGTCATCGAGACCGTCGAGAGCGGCAAGATGACCAAGGACCTGGCCCTCCTGGTCGGCAATGACCAGGCGTACCAGACCACCGAGGAGTTCCTCGCGAGCCTGGACGAGAACCTGCAGAAGAAGATGGCCGACCGCTGATCTTCCTTTGACGCGAAGCGCCGCTACCGCCGAGGTGGAGCGGCGTTTTTGCGTTCCGGGTCCTCACCAACTCCCAGTTTTAGTCCAAACTGAGCCGACATTTCGGACATGATCATGGCTCGGTTTGGACTAAGGGGTCGTTTCAGAATGCGGCGGAGCCGCTGTTTCAGGTGTGGGACTCAGCTGGCACCGCCGCGGGTTCTCACACGTCGTCTGGCGAGTACGCCGCGACGCCGTGTATTGGCATACATCAGGAGTGGCGCACGGAGTCCAGGCGGCGTGTGAGGTTCCGCTACCCGCACCGCCAAGCAAGGTGATTCTGCAACGACCCCTAAAACTGGGACGTGGCGAGGCGCGCCCCGGCGAGACGGGGTGGGTGCGAGCGGGGGAAGTCCGCTGGGCTAAACTCTTCAGCGCTGGCGGAGAGATTCGCCGAGCGCGATTAGCTCAGTGGGAGAGCGCTACCTTGACACGGTAGAGGTCACTGGTTCAATCCCAGTATCGCGCACCAATTCTTTATGCAGGTCAGCGGCCTTGCTCCTCCAAGGGGCGGGGCCGTTTTAGCTTGCGAATGGCGATGAAATGGCGATTAGGTCTTCATCTGTGGCCAGGCTGGCCCGAAGCCGCGGGATCCACAGCAGGAGTTGCGCGCGTTCCGCGACCGACAACGAGGCGACGGATTTCACCCAACGCGTCTCCAAGGACTGAAGTAGGTCTTCGGTCATCGCCGGAGTGACGTGGTCGTAGACCCGGGCAATGCCCTTCATCTTCTGCCCAAGTCGGGCTCGTCGAGCGACCTCGGGCACCCCGTCCTCGGTCAACCACGTGTTGTGGCTGTGCCGGCCTTCGTGGAAGCTGAGATCGGACAAGATCGCCGGGGCGTGCCTACTGTGTCGGGGCTCGTCTGGCCGCACCCCGTCCCACGCGGGACGCCAACAGCGTTGCCGGAAGTTCGACCGGCGAAGTGGCGCTCGGTCCGGGGTGCAGAACACCCAAGGGCTGTCGTGCGAATGCATCAGCGTCTCGTACGCCGTGGCAATGCCAGGCGGCAGCGGTACCCACCGGGTCCCGGCCGGGCTCTTCGTTCGCCCCCTCTTCGCCGCTTTTCCTCGTCGCTTCGGACGCTGTGAAGCCGATGCTGGGATGATGCCTTCGAGCGCACCTCCTGGCCCGACTCGGCGGCCCCCCTTGAACAGGTTCCCACCGATCTCCTTGAGCGGTTCCTGGATGCAGATCGCTCGGTTTTCTCGGTCGTACTCATGCCGTTGCTGGCCGACCAGCTCGCTCCAGCGTGCCCCGGTGTAGAGGTCCATGAGGCAAAGGACGACCCCCGACAACCCGGCGGTGGTGTGCAGGCGCATAGCCGCGCGGAGAGCTTGGACTGGGTTCGCGACCAGCCGATCTGACTCATAGGCACCGGAGGTGACTCGGACCCCTGAGCACGGGTTGGCAGGCATGCAACGAGCTCTGACGGCTGCGTTCAACATCGTGGAAAACGTTGCGAAAACGGACGCCACGGTCGAATCTGCGTAGTCATCGTGGAGCTCCGACACCCACTTCTCGATCTCCACGTAGTTGTTGAAGATCCCGATCAGTGGCCACGCGGACCACTGCGGTAGCAGCTGCGAATCCAGATGGGACTCGTACTTGGCGAGAGTGCTGGGCTCCAGCCGCGGTGCCAAGGCATCGAGAAACTCGCGTGCGAACGTGCCGAACGGCTTCTCGCCATCGCGAGGGTCGATCCACATGTGCCGGCGAATCAGTGCTTCCTGCTCGTTGCCCCAGTTTTCGGCTGCTCTCTCGGAGGGAAACCCGGACTTGCTGCCCCAGGTCCCGTCAGGGCGCTTGAACCGGGCGCGCCATCCTCCACTGTCGTCTTGTTGGCCGTAGGCCATGACCACTTCCTTCCTTGCTCTTTCCCTCTTGTGAAGCCACCTCGGCAGACGAGCCGGGGTGGACATTGGTGTGGGGCTGTGCCGGGTCAGGCCGCCCGAAACCCGCTCCCTTTCCCATGTCCCTGAGGTACGGGCATTTTCCTGGCGAGCCGTACGATTTCTGCGGCGTCCTCGCGGCTGAACCGGTAGTGCTTTCCGAACCTGCGGTGCGGGATGAGCCCGGCTGCCGCCTGCTCCTTCAACGTGCGTGGTGATAGCCGCAGGAGGTCTCCGAGCTGTTCCGCAGTGAGCAATGCATCGGGGTCATGCGGCGCATGTTCGGCAAGTGCGCGGACAGCGCCAGCTAGTTCACGAGCTGCCGAGGCAAGTTCCGTCGCTGCCGGGATCGTGTCGGCGTCCGGAGCAGCGGCATCGCCGTGCGGATCGTGCGGGTTCATGTGACAGCCCCCTCAACCCTGTCGCGAGCGTAGCGGCGGGAAGCGTAACGCCGGCGGACTGGATTGAGTCGCGACTGCCGCGTCACACACCTCTGCACAGCCTTCCGGTTACGCCGTTGTGCTTGGGGAAAACCCGTGGTGCTGGTGTCGCACACCTTGCTTTCAAGCAACGCTGGCTCCCGGATTCGTTTCGTCGTTGAGCTCGGTGCGCCCGTTCTGTTGCTGGAGTCGTCGCAGGAAGATGTCGTGGTAATCGGCCCGCAGATCGATTCCCTGGAAGGACCGGCCCAGTCGTCGGGCGGCGAGGCCGGTAGTTCCTGCTCCCGAGAAGGGGTCCAGGACACCGCCATCGTCAGGGCAACCGACCGCAATACAACGCTGTGGAAGGTCGACCGGAAACGGGGCGCAATGCGCCTCCGGTAGTGGTCGCGTAGATATCGACCAGATGTCTCCGACGTTCTTCCCGGCCCCTCGTGGTTTCCAGGGCGATCGGATTGTGTGCGGCTTCTTGCCTCCGCGATGGTTCTTCCGATGCTCTGGACGGTTCGGTGACAACGGTTCGAGCGCGTGGGCCGCGTTGAAGTAGTAGTCCGGCTGCTTGACCAAGAGGAAAACCATCTCGTAGCGTGAGGAGAAGCGATCTGATGCCGGGTCCGGTATGGCGTTGGGCTTGTGCCAGACCATCGCGTTGCGAATGATCCACCCATCTTGTTGCAAAGCCAGAGCAATCCGCCACGGAATACCCATCAGGCTCTTGTGGCGCACCACCGCGGATCCCGTATCGGCCGTGGTCCTGCGCGTGTTTCCTGTGCCGCTGTTGTGGTAGCTGAAACTGTCCCGGACATTGAGCCAGTAGGTTCCCCGTGGTGTGAGAAGACGCCAGGTCTCCGCGCTCACCTCTCGCAGTCGATCAATGTAGTCATCGATGGTTGGTTCCAGACCATATTGTCGATCGTGCGCAAGAGCACCGCACTTCCTGCAGTTCTTGTTCACGCTCGAATGAAGCCACGACGGTGCCCGTTTCTTGGTGGTCCGGCGTTGATGGGGCGTGGTCCCCAAGGTGTGTCGGCAATCCGGGTTTCCGCCCATCCAAACCGCGGTCCCGTAATCGCGCAATCCCCAATGGGGTGGCGAGGTGACGACACAATCCACCGAAGAGCTGGGAAGTGATGCCATGACCTGAAGCGCGTCACCAAGATGCAATGCGATGGTCTCGGCACGATAGTAGAGACTGTTCACACGACACCTCGCTGCGGAGTTTCTTCACGACGTGCGGTGTTGGGAAGTCGGAAAATCAGCACGTCAAGATGGACCGAGATGGCTGTGGTACGGCCGTGAATATCGGTATTCTCCGGGAGGTGCCCCGCGCGGCTGACGATTCTCGGGCGTACCCGATCTCCTCGAATAGGTGCGGTCAGAGCGATGCAGTGGTCGGCAGGGACGAGGCCGATCGCGTCGGCGGCGTCGCCGACTTTGCCGGGCAGATCGAGCAGCCTTCCGTGGCGCCGCCAGGGGCGGCAGGTGATCACGATGTGCCCGCCAGGCCAGACCCAGTCAGCGGCGGCATCTAGGTCCTCATACAACCCGACGAGCACCCGGCTGGGGTCGCTGGCCGGGGTGTGCCGCAGGCCGGTGAGCACGAGGTCGACGGCGCCCGGCAATTCGGCGGCGCGGGGGTCGTCAACGCTATCCAGCAGGGTCGCGGTGCCGACCGGGCCAGCGAGGCGGGCAAGATCGAGGTTGGCCTCCAGGGCGGATTCCCACCGGGGCTCTGTGGGCAGGCCGATCGCGTCCCTGCCTGACCGGAGGGCTTCGGCCAGGACCAGTCCCGGTCCTGGGTTCGGGTCGCAGACGGCGTCGCCGGGGGCGGTGTAGGTGGTGATGATCTGCCGCGCGACGTCCGGGGTCAGGGCGGTGTCGGCGCGGGTGGCCCCGACGTGCCGATCCGCGATCTGCCGAGCGGGGGTGGTGTGGCCGGTGTCCCAAACGCTGGCGGGACGCAGGAGAGCCTTAGACATGGTGGTCCTCCGTGGACTGGGTCGAGCGGCGGAAGACGCTGGCGATGGTGTGGATGCGGCGGTGGCCGCCGAGGGCGATCGCCGGGAAGCTGCGCCGGCTTGCCAGTCCAGTGCGCGACGGGGGTCGGTGGGCCAGGATCAGCCGGTCGGTCAAGATCAAACCGGCCAATGCCGCGGCCCTCGACAGCTGCCCTGAATGGCCGACTCGCGCTTGGTGCTGATCGCTACCGTGCGTGAGTACGACGGCGGTGCCGCCGGGGGCGAGCAGCGGTGTCCAGTCGGCCATCGCGAATGGGTCCGCGGGGTCGTCGGACCAGCCCGCGATGATCAACCCGAAGCCGTCGGAACCCGGACCGGAGGACTGGTCGAGCGGTTGCTGATCGGTCGGGTTCACGACCGGCTCGGCTAGGTCGCCCGACCGGCTCCCGAGTCCGGACCCGGACTCCCGGGCGCCGGGCAGACACCCAGCCGCCGTGTCGGACCCATGATCGCCGCGAGTGAGGTGGTCCGGTGTGGCGGTCGCGCCGCGGCCAAGTCGGAGGACGGACTCCACGAGCCGGTCCCGACGCGTCGGGCTCGAACCCGTCGCGGGGGGCTCGCCGTCGGCGAACATGATCCGGTCGCCGGGCGCGGTGTAGGTCGTGGTGATCATCGAGACGGCGGTGGTGACGATCGCATCTTCGTCCGCGCCGGGGTCGACGAGACACAGCCGCACCGTCGCCGACACCGGCGAGCTGGTGCGTTCGCGGGGCTCTTCACGGGCCGACCCGACGCGGAGGTTCGGCCTGTGGTCATCGGGGGTGTCAGGAGGCGGTACCTCCGGGAGCGGGAGGGCAGGCATCGAGTGCTCCGGTGATCGGTCGGTCTTGCCAAGGACACCCCTGAAGTCCGCGAAAACGGCTCCGATCGGTCACCGCCGGGCCAAGATTTTTCCCGCCATCTCTCAACTGGAACCGACACCCAGCGTCACCGGTGTCTCCGGTTCTTCCAAGACGCTTGTTGATCTCGTGATGCGCTGATGAAGATCGACAGTCGCGGCGGCTGCCAGGCGTCAACGGTCCCGTGGCGGCCGTTGTTCAAGATCGCTCCCGAAACGTCTCAAGATCTTTTTTCTTGTTCCGTCTCTCCGCCCATTTGAGGTGTCAGCAGCGGAACCGCATATGACTAACACCGCAGCCCACCGGCTTGGTGTTCGTTTAAGTCGTGATCTTGAAATCGACCAGAAGACGATCTCCTTGCTTCGGAACAAGAAGATCATCTTAGTTTCGTCTTAGTACGGAACCGTGCGCTGCGCTGTTCCTCGCCTGGCCCTCTCGGCGGCGTCATCAACCGCCGTTCGAGAGGAGCCGAGCAATGGCTCTCCCCACTTACTCCGAGCACGAAGAGTGGCCGGGCAACCCACTGGATGCCGCCCGTCAAGCCTTCGGGTGGCTGACCGCGGGGGACTACCCCGTGGCTGTGGACGGCCGCCTGTTCGACCACCTTCCGGACCGGATCATCCCGATTAACGAACTCCGGGACCTGCTGCTGGCCCACGGCTGCCCCCGCCGGGTGTGGGACCAGGTCTGGACCCACGTGATCAACCGCGCCCGTGTCGAGGGCGGCACGTGGACGATTACCGCGATCGGGTTGGCGCTGCCGATGCTGACCTCCCTGGCCGCCCGGCTGACCGAGCGCTACGCCGACGACCCCAGCGACATCCACGCCGAGATCCTGCGCGGGTTCCTCGACGCGCTGCAGACCGTGGATCTCACCGAGGGGCGGATCGCCATCCGGCTGCGGTGGGCCGCCTACCGTGCCGGGCACCGCGCGCTGCTGGACGGGATGGACGGGCCGACCCCGAAGCCGCCGGGGTTCCACTCCAGCGAACCCAAACCCCCAGCCGGCCATCCCGACCTGGTCCTGGCCCGCGCGGTCGAGGCCGGGGTCCTAAATCGGTCCGAGGCTGAGCTGATCGGCGCGACCCGTCTGGAAGGCGTCGAGCTGGCCGACTGGCCGCATCATCCCGGGCTGACCTACGAGGGACAGCGCAGCATCCGCCGCCGGGCCGAGAACCGACTCGTCGCCTGGCTCGCGGGGTCCGAAGCGAGCCCTGGCGACAGTGATCCGACCGGCGATTCCGCCGCGGCGCGACTGTCCCCCGAGGAGCAGACCGAGGACTCATTTCAGTCGCAGAGCGTAGCGAAAAAAGTCGGCGACCCAGCGACCGATCAGGCCCCGAATTCCGGACTTCAGGGACGCGGGTGAGCCCTACCCGCTTCGCGCCCCGCTGCCTCGCACGCGCTCTCTGGAGGTCTCTCTGATGCGCTTCTTGTCTGCCCCATGGCCATCCCGGCGCGGTGGTCTCCGGCTGCTGATGATCGCCGGGCTGGCCGCCGTCGGCCTGCTGGCGATCGCGATACCCGCGGTCGCCGAGACCTCCCATGTTCTCGCGCTGGCCCGCACGATCGACGACGTTCTCAACAATATTCGCAACTGGATCATGGGTCTGCTCGCTCTGCTGGCTACGGTCTTCTTGACCATCGGCGGCGTCCGCTACGTGCTGGCCAACGGCGACCCCGGCGAGGTTGAGAAGGCCAAGCAGTCTTTCAAGTCCGCCGGGTTCGGCTACGGCTTGGCGGCGCTGGCTCCGCTGATCGTGGAGATCCTGCGCGGAATCGTGGGGGCCTGATCCCATGTCGGCCACCGCGTACTCCACCTCGGGGGCGGGCCGCCTGGGCCGCGTGTGTACCGCGGTGGCCGCCCTGCTCGTGTTCGTCTCGGCGGCGGGTCTGGCTTTCACAGGTGCCGCCAGCGCCCAGCCCGCCCCGCCACCTGCTCCGTCCGCACCCGTTCCCGCACCCCGTCCACCGTGCCAGGGACCAAGCTGCATTCCCCAACCCGTTCCGGTGCCTCCGACGAACCAGCCGCCCGGAAATCAATCGAACCCCAATCAAGCTCCGACCCAGGAGTCGTCGTGCGGGATTACCGACATTCCCGCCTGCGTGTCGGGTGCGATCGAGTCGTTCTTCCGTGATCTGGTCACGCCCGGTTTGAACAGCCTGCTGGACCTGCTCGGGAAGTCACTGCTGGTGACCCCGCAGTTGGATCAACTGCCGGTCATGGGACAGATATGGGGCAACTCGCAGCAGATCGTCACCGCGGTCTACGCGACGCTCATCCTGGTCGCCGGCATCATCGTCATGGCCCACGAAACCCTGCAGACCCGACATTCCATCAAGGAAATCCTTCCCCGGGTGATTGTCGGGTTTCTCGCGTCCAACCTGTCGCTGTTTTTCGGCGGCAAGGTGATCGAAATCGGTAACGTGATTTCACGATCAATCCTGGGTGATGGGGTGAGCCCGGAAACCGCGGGGCGCGCCATGCGCGACGCCTTGATGCATGATCTCGACGGGGGCGGGCTTTTCGTCATCTTCATCGCGCTCGCTCTCATAGTCATGCTTGTCGCGGTTCTGCTTACTTACATCGTCCGTATCACGCTGACCATCATTTTGCTCGCGGCTGCTCCGATCTTGCTCATGTGTCACGCGCTTCCGTACACCGAAGGTATCGCGTTCTGGTGGTGGAAAGCATTCGCCGGGGTGATGGCCATTCAAGTTGGTCAATCGCTCGCCTTGGTTGCGGCACTCAAGCTCTTCTTTTGGCCCGGCGGCATCACGCTGTTCAACTAACAACAAGGGGGGAAGTGCTGTGATTCAGTTTCTGGTCGCACTCGCCTTGTGCTACGTCCTCATCAAGATCCCATTCTGGATTCTCGGATCTCTGCGCGGCGGCGGAGGCCGTTCTTTGGTCGGCGGTCTCGTCCGAGGGTTCATCACTTACAAGACCTTCGGTCTCCTCAGGGGGATGGGGGGAGGCGGCGGCGGAAAGAGCGCGCGTTCCCGTGGCGGTCAGAAATCGCCCGAGTCGCCGGATCCATATGCCACAACGCGGGCCACTGCCAACGGGCAGTACATGTTGCCGCTGAACGTCAAGAGAGTGCGGAAACCGACCGGGCAGCGACCGACGCCGCAATCGTCCTCACGTTCGCGCCCAGCCCGGCAGGGTAAACAGTTGGAGCTTCCGTTGGACGGCGAGTGGCCGGAGAACAGACCGCGGCTCGGCCGGGACGGGCAATACCAGCTCCCGCTGAACGTGCAGCGGCAACCCAAGCCGAAACCGGCTCCGGAGCCTGCCCCAGAGCGGAAGGACTCGACGGGACCGCGTGGCCGGCAGATGCCATTCCCGCTCGACGGGGAATGGCCGGAAAACAAGCCTCGGCTCGGCCGTTATGGGCAATACCGGCTGCCGATCGAGGTGCAGCGCGTGCGGCGACCCGCGCCACCCCCGGAGCCGCCGAAACCGACCCGGCCAGCGACGCGGGGACGTCAGACGAAGCTGCCCGCTGATGGCGAGTGGCCGGAGAACAAGCCCCGGGCGGGGCGGGACGGGCAGTACCAGCTTCCGCTGAACGCGCAGCGCACGCGGAAGCCACCCCGCAGTCAGCCCCAGGCACCGCCGCCTCCGCCGCAGCGGCCGGGGCCGCGTCAGCAGGAGTTGCCGCTGAACCTGCCGAAGCTCCACCCGCCCCGGCCCAGCACTGGAAGGAAAGGAGGTGACCGGACGTGAGCGCGCGGATTCCCGCCGACGTCGACCGCGAGGACCGGATTATGGCCGGCTTCACCGCCCGGCAGGTGGCGGTAATGGCACTGACGGGCCTGGTGCTCTACGGCGGCTGGCAAGCCACCCGCGCCGTGATCCCGGTGATCGCCTACGTCGCCGTCGCGGTCCCGATCGGGGTCGCGGTGACCGCGCTGGCCGTGGTGCGCCGCGACGGTGTGACACTGGATCGCCTGCTGCTGGCCGCGTTGCGGCAGCGCCTCCAACCGCGTCGACGGGTCGCGGCAGGGCAGGCCCCCGCCGAGGTGCCGGAGTGGCTGTCCGGGGTGGCCCACGGCCACGAAGCCGTCGCCGCGGGCGGGCTCGACCTGCCCGCCCAAGGGATCGCCGAAGCCGGCATCGTCGATCTCGGCGACGACGGCGTGGGCCTGGTGGCCGCGTGTTCGACGGTGAACTTTTCGTTGCGGACCCCGGCCGAGCAGGAAGCGTTGACCGCGGCGTTCGGCCGGTACTTGCACAGCCTCGGCGCGAGCGTGCAGATCCTCGTCCGCGCCCAGCGGCTGGACCTGTCCGGCCAGATCGCGGAGCTGCGCGAGCGTGCGGCGGGGTTGCCGCACCAGGCGCTGGAGTCCGCGGCGCTGGATCACGCCGACTACCTGGCCCAGCTCGGAGCACAAGCAGACCTGCTGCGCCGTCAGATCCTGTTGGTCGTCCGCGAACCGCTGCGCACCACCGGCCAGGACTCGTTGGCCCGGCGCCGCCGCTTTGGTCGTCCGCGTAGCGGCAGTGATCAGCCGTCGGACGGAGCGCGCAAGGCGGCGGCATCCCGGCTGCTGCGGCGGATGAGCGAGGCCACCGAACTGCTCTCGCCCGCGGGCATCAGCGTGACCCCGCTGGACGCCGCCCAGGCCACGGCAGTGCTCTCGTCGGCCACCAACCCGGACAGCCTGCTCCCGCCGTCGGCGGAGATGGCGGGCGCCGGCGAGGTCATCACCACGCCCATCGGCTCGGACTGGGGCCTCGATACCGAGGAGGATTTCTCGTGATCACTGCCAAGGAGCGTTGCGAGCAACCCGGGGCGGCGAGTGCCTTCGCGCCGGACGCGATCGAGGTGCACCCGCGGCACCTGCAGATCGGTCAGGACTGGGTCGCTTCGTTCGCGGTCACCGGTTACCCGCGCGAAGTGCACCCGGGCTGGTTGCAGCCGTTGCTGACCTATCCGGGCCGGTTGGACGTGTCGTTGCACATCGATCCGATTGACCCGCGCATCGCGGCCGATCGGTTGCGCAAGCAGCTCGGCAAGCTCGAATCCGGCCGTCGGCACTCTGCGGCCCACGGCCGGTTGCAGGACCCGGAGGTGGAGGCGGCGACCGAGGACGCCTACGACCTCTCCGACCGGCTTGCCCGCGGCGAAGGCCGTCTGTTCCGCCTCGGGTTGTACCTCACGGTGCACGCTGCCTCCGAGGACGAGTTGGTCGAGGAGATCGGCGCATTGCGCGCGTTGACCGCGTCGCTGCTCATGGACGCCAAGCCCACCACCTACCGCAGCCTGCAGGGATGGATCACGGCATTGCCGATGGGGCTGGACCGGATCGGCATGACCCGCACCTTCGATACCGCGGCGTTGAGCGCGGCGTTTCCGTTCACCAGCCCGGATCTTCCGCCGCCGGATGTCACCTCCGCGTCGACCGCAGCCGGGGTGCTCTACGGCTGGAACCTCGGCTCCCAGGGGCTGGTGCACTGGGACCGGTTCGCCTGCGAGAACTACAACTCGGTCATCCTCGGCCGCTCCGGAGCAGGCAAGAGCTACCTGGTCAAGCTTGAAGCGCTCCGCAGCCTGTACCGGGAGGTCGAGATCGCCATCATCGATCCCGAGGACGAGTACGCGCGCCTGGCCGGCGCGGTCGGCGGGACCTATTTCCCACTGGGTGCCGAGGGCATTCACCTCAATCCGCTGGATCTGCCGATCCATGTCCGTCCGGATGGGCGCCGCTCCGCACCCGCCGATGCGGTCACCCGCCGCAGTCTGTTCGTCCACACATTGTTGTCCGTCCTGTTCGGTCAGCCGTTGTCCGCGGACGAACGGGCGGTGCTGGACCAGGCGGTCACCGCCACTTACCAGCAGGCCGGCATCGTCGCCGACGACGCCCGTACCTGGACCCGGCCCGCACCGCTGCTGTCCGACCTGCGCGCCTCCCTTGCCCACCTCGGCGGTGACACCGCAGGCGAACTAGCCGCCCGGTTGCACCCGTTCACCGACGGCGCCTTCCGCGGGCTGTTCGACGGGCCCACTACCGCACCGCCGGAGGGCCACTTGCTGGTGTTCTCGCTGCGGAACCTGCCCGACGAACTCAAACCCGCCGGCACCCTGCTCACCCTGGACGCGGTGTGGCGACGGGTGTCCAGCCCCGCCACCCGTCGGCCAAGGCTGTGCGTGGTCGACGAAGCCTGGCTGCTCATGCAGCAACAGGCCGGAGCCGAATTCCTCTGGCGCATGGCCAAATCCGCCCGCAAACACTGGGCCGGGCTCACCGTGGCAACCCAGGACGTCGGCGATGTCCTCGGTACGGATCTCGGCAAGGCTGTCATTGCCAACGCCGCCACCCAGATCCTGCTGCACCAGGCGCCGCAAGCCATCGACGACATCGTCCGTACCTTCGCGCTGTCGGAAGGCGAACGGCAGTTCCTGCTGTCGGCTGGCACCGGGCAGGGCCTTTTGTCGACGGGGACTCAGCGGGTCGCCATGCAGGCCATCGCCTCCGACGGCGAGCACAACTTGATCACAACCGACCCTGCCGAACTGGCCTCGCTGTCTGAATCCTCCAACAAGGCAGGCGAATTGGGCGATATCGGGAGCTCGCAAGACCTTCTTCTTGACTGACTCTTGGAGGAATCTTTCGTGTCTTCACAGCTTGCCACCGCGGTAGTCGACCAGGGGCACCTTCTGCTCGTTCGTGGGCAGCCTCGTCCGCGACTTACTCCCTGTCTTCGCGCTGGCGGCCGGATTGGTGGCCGTGAGCTGGGTACCTGTGTGGTGATTGTGATCGCTGGGTACCTCGTCGGTGGCGTGGTCGCCTTCGGTATACGTGCACTGATCCACGCGTGCGTGCGCTACGTCCGTCGCCAACGGGACGTCGAGCACGCCCAGCTCGTCACTGTCGACGCCGACGGCGCCCACACCAAGGTTGTCAACCTCGACTGCTACCGCAGGCGCCGCTGGCACCGACGTTCCGGCCGACTCCAGTCCGACGGCACGCCCCAGCCTCACTGGGACGACGATCCGGCGTAAACGCGAGACCCTTCCTTATCTGTCGATCCACTATGGAATGTCATCGCGTTTCGTGAATTGTCCCTATTTCCATGGAGGACGCGTATGTCTTCATCTGCCCACGTCCCGTCAGAAACGTCTTCTGTCGGTCGCCCGCGACGGTTGCTGACTCAGAATCGGGAAATGCGGGCCATCGGTGTGCACAACTGGTCCTTGCCCGCCTGGGCCGGACGCCTGGCCGATGGTCGCACCTACAACACCTGCCCCAGCGCGGGGATTTGCCGACAGGTCTGTTACGCCCGCCACGGCACGTACACCTGGCCTGCGGTGCGGGCTAAGCACGAGTCGAATCTGCGGTTCGTGCTCGACGACCTGGCCGGATGGGAACAGGTCATGCTCGCCGAGCTGGCTGCACCGAAATTTCGCTGTAGCTGGATCAGAATCCACGACTCCGGTGACTTCTTCAGCACCCCGTACCTGGAGTCCTGGCTGCGCATCATGCGGGCATGTCCGGAGACCAATTTCTACGCTTACACCAAGGAAGTTCGGCGGTTCAAGACGATTGTGGAGCCCGACCCGCCTGAGAACTTCCTGTGGGTCTACTCCTATGGCGGGACGCAGGACGCGCTGCTGGACCCCGAGGTGGATCGCGTGGCCGATGTCTTCCCGAACGCCGAAGCCATCGCCGAATCGGGCTGGTCGTCCCAGGACGCCTCGGACCTGCTCGCGGTGCTCGGGCCGCACCTGGTCGGCGTTCCCGCGAACAACATCCCACGGTTCCTGAAGAAGCTTGCCGGACGTCGGTTTTCGGAGTGGCAGACCGAAGTCGATGCATACCGCCGCACTCGCGGAGACGCGGCAGTTCGTCCGATCACCAGCGCCCCGTCCGCTCGCCGTCGCGTTTATCCGGAGTCTGAAGAGCACGCCGCGTGAGCGTAACGAGTCCAATGACCTCTCCTGACAGTAAGGAGATTTTTTCGCATGGATGTCGCAAGTCCGTCCGTCATAGACAGTCCACTCGGGAGGTTGGTGACCGATCCGTGGGGCGCGATTCAGACTGTGCTGGACCAGGTGGGGTCGTGGCTGCAGACCGGGGGGTTGATCGCGGCCCCTGCGATCGTGCTCGTGGCAACCGGGCTGGGGCTGCTGCGGGGGTGGTGGTTCCTCCGCTGCCAGGACGCGCTGCACGAACGGTCCCGGGTAATCACCATTCTGGCGCCTCCTACCGTCGACCCGGAGGGTGCCGAAGCGGTGTGGTCGAACCTGGTCGGGCTCGTCCGTCCGATGGTGCATCGCCTGACGACCGGACAACCGCATCTGACCTGGGAGTATGTATTCGGCCATGACGGGGTGCAGATCCGGCTGTGGGTGCCGGGCGCGGTGCCCCCGGGCATGGTGGAACGGGCGGTCGAAGCCGCCTGGCCGGGCGCGCACACCTCCACCGACGAAGCCGACCCGCCGGTGCCCGCGGCCCCGGCCGAGGGTCGCAGGCAATTGGTCACTGCCGGCACGCTGCGCCTGGCCCGGTCGGAAGCATTGCCCATCCGAACCGACTTCGACGCCGACCCCATCCGTGCCTTACTGGGCGCTCCGGTGGGACTCGGTGTGCACGACACCGCGTGTGTGCAGGTCGTGACTCGTCCGGTCACCGGTCGTCGGGTCAAGCAGGCGCGGCGAGCCGCCCGTCACCTCAACGCCGGACGCTCCACCCACCTGGCAGGCCGGCTGCTCGACTTGCTCACGCCAGGCCCCTCGGGTGCGAAACCGTCGGGCAGCCAGCCGAAGCTGGACCCGCAGACATCCCTGGAGTTCCAAGCACAGAACCGCGCCATCGTCGGTAAACAGCGCGGGGCGCAGTGGGAAACGCTCATCCGGTACGTGGTGGCCACGACGGTGCCGATCGAGACTCCGGGCGAGCAGGTCGCACGGGTGCGGGAGCAGGTGCGGGGCCGCGCCCACGCCATCGCGTCCGCTTTCTCGGGGTTCACCGAGCACAACCACTACCGCCGTCGACGGTTGCGCAACCCCGTGCGCACCTTGGCATTTCGCCGCCTGCGCCGGGGTGACCTGCTGTCGGTGCCGGAACTGGCGGCCGTGTCCCACCTGCCCACCGACGAGGCACTACCGGGCTTGGCCCGCGCCGGAGCGCGGGCGGTGCCACCCCCGCCGAACACGCCCACGGAAGGAGAGCTGATCCGCCCAGTCGGAATCTCCGATACCGGCTACGCGCGCCCTGTGGGCCTGCGGGTCTCCGACGCCCGACACCACTTGCACGTCCTCGGCGCCACCGGGTCAGGAAAGTCGACGATCCTGGCGAGGATGATCCTCGCCGACGCCGAATACGGGCGCGGGGCAGTGGTCATCGACCCCAAGGGTGATCTGATCACCGACGTCCTGCAGCGGCTTCCCGAACACGCCGCCGACAAGGTGGTGCTCTTCGACGCCGACTCCCGCGGGCCGAACCCGTGCCTGAACCCCCTAGAGGGGCCGAAGGAATCCGCAGTCGACAACCTGGTGTCGGTTTTCTCCCGGGTGTTCGCCTCGGCCTGGGGGCCGCGCACCGAGGACATCCTCCGCGCAGCATGCCTGACCCTGCGGGCTGCCACGGACACGCCCACGCTCGCGACCCTGCCGCAACTGCTCACCGACCCAGCCACGCGGGCTCGGCACCGCGATCGCGTGTCCGACGACCCGACACTGCGAGGGTTCTGGGACTGGTATGACCAGCTCTCCGATGCGGCTCGCGCCCAGGCGACCGCACCGCTGCTGAACAAACTCCGCGCCTTCTTGTTGCGGCCGTTCGTGGTCAAGGCAGTCGCCGCAGGTCCATCCACAGTGGGTTTGGATGCGATCTTGGATGGTGGTCTGTGCCTGGTGCGCATTCCCAAAGGAAGCCTCGGGGAAGACACCACGCGGCTGCTCGGATCGCTGATCGTGGCGCGGGTCTGGCAGGCCACCACCGCCCGCGCCGCAATGCCCCAGCGCGAACGCCGCGACGCCGGACTCTATGTCGACGAAGCGCACAACTTCCTGAACCTGCCTTATGCGATGGAAGACATGCTCGCCGAAGCCCGCGGCTACCGACTGAGCATGACGTTGGCCCACCAGCACCTAGGCCAGCTTCCCAAGGACCTCAAGGAAGGCATCTCCACCAACGCCCGCAGCAAGGTGTTCTTCACCGCATCCCCCCAGGACGCTCGTGAACTCGCCCGCCACACCGCGCCGCGAGTCTCAGAACACGACCTCGCACACCTCGGCGTCTACCACGCCACCGCGCGGCTGGTCGTGGGCGGCGAGGAGACCCAGCCCTTCACAGTGACGACCCAACCACTGCCGCCGGCCATTCCTGGGCGGTCCAAAGCCGTCCGCAAAGCCGCGGCGGCCCACGCCCGCCCATTGGCATCCAGAGTCGAAGATACCCGCGAGCAGGCAAGAACCACCGGCACAGACCCGCGCCGCGCACGCCGAGCGGCCTGACCTCACAAGGCCCTAGGGCGGTCCTCGCATCTCGGAGGACCGCCCTTCCTTATGCCCGGGGCATCCCAGAGGAGGAACGATCGTGTTCACACATCACCAGCAACGCGACCTGCGCGCCCCGATCCCACAACGGCCGAGCCTGCGCTTCGCGGCCTCTGCCGAGCATCAAGCCCAAGTCGCCGCCCACCTCACCACCCGCGACCGGTGGCTGGCTCGGGTCCTGGCCGAGCACCGGGTGCTGACCTCCCCACAAATCGCGGCCATCGCCTTCGGCAGATCTCGCCGTGCGGCCAATCACCGGTTGCAGAAGCTCTACACCTGGCGGGTGCTGGACCGCTTCCAGCCCTACATCGGCCGCGGCCGAGCCCCCATGCACTACGTCCTCGACACCACCGGCGCCCACCTACTGGCCCACGAAGATGGCATCGACCCCAAGGACCTGAAGTTCCGCCCCGAACGCTCAGTTGGCATCGCCTACAGCTTGCGGCTGGCCCACCTCATGGGCGTCAACAGCTTCTTCACCGCCCTGCTATCCGACGCGCTCGCTGACACCACCCAGGACCAGGCCGTGACCGAGTGGTGGTCCGAAGCCCGCTGTGGCCGGCACTTCGGCGACCACGTGCGCCCCGACGGCTACGGCCGCTGGCACGAGGCCGGCCGGGAGATCGAATGGTTTCTTGAATGGGACACGGGTAGCTATCAACTCAGCCGGTTCGTCGCAAAACTGCCCGGTTACATCAGTCTCGCCACCGCGACCCACATCGTCACCCCGTTGCTCGCGGTCTTCGCTACCGAAGCCCGGGAGGCGCATGCGCGACGACATGTCGCCGAGCACCTGCGCACTGATCCACGGCGGGACGAGCTACCGATAGCCACCACCACCGCCGAACACCTTCGCGCAGCCGGCAGCCCGGGTCACGAGATGTGGCTTCCCCTGAATCACACCGACGCCGGCCGCCATCGGCTGATCAACCTTCTCTCGGCCTGGCCTCACTTGGAAGCAACGACCAGCTCCATGGACACCAGCGGCACTGACCCCAGCCCCGTTCCGCGCTTGAGTCCCCCAGCGCCGATGCCGCCCTGGCAACACAGCGAGCTGACCTGGAGCCCGAAGAGGTGATCCGTGCATGGCCAAAATCGCGGCCTCCGCAATTGGTGCATTCGTCACCCTGATCGCCATCATCGCGGCTGCCGTGTCCGGAGTCGTCGCCGTGCTCGGCGCAGGCAACTCCGCCGTCAACAGCCAACCCAGCCTCGCCGCACTCGCCGACATCCCCGGCAACTACCTCACGCTCTACCAACAAGCCGCCCCGGCCTGCCCAGGACTGGACTGGAGCATCCTCGCCGCCATCGGCAAAATCGAAACCGACCACGGACGCCTGGACGTCGAGGGGGTCCACAGCGGAGAAAACTTCGCCCACGCCGGAGGACCGATGCAGTTCCTCCAACCCACTTTCAACTCAGTCATCGCGGAACACCCGCCCCCGCCAGGTGGCAGCGCACCACCTTCGCGGTACAACCCGCACGACGCGATCTACGCCGCCGCCGCGTACCTCTGCGACTCCGGCGCCGGGGACGGCCGCGACCTCTACCGCGCGATCTTCACCTATAACAACGCCGACTGGTACGTACGCAAAGTCCTCGACCAAGCGGATGCCTACAAAGCGGCGCAACAGAACGCACCTCAACAGAGTGGGTGGGTGGTGCCCACGAACGGGACGTGTAGCTCGGGGTTCGGACCACGCGGCGGAGAATCTCACCGCGGGCAGGACATGGCCGCACCTATCGGGACACCGATCGTCGCCGCCGCAGACGGCACCGTCATCGACGCCGGACCAGCCACCGGCTATGGGCTCTGGATCCGCATCGAGCACGCGAACAATGTGATCACCACCTACGGGCACAACCACCGGAACCTCGTTCAAACCGGCCAGCACATCAACGCAGGTCAGTCGGTCGCCGAGGTTGGCAATCGAGGTGAATCCACAGGGCCACACCTGCACTTCCAGATTGACGTCGGCAACCAAGCCGTCGACCCCATCGGGTTCTACCAGCAGCAGTCCGCACCACGGCTGTGCACTCGATAACGTGCTGCCAGTTGGACGTCGAGCGGTGGTCAGCTGGTTCTCTTACGCTCCAGGCCATGGCGCGGGAGACGGAGAAGGACCGCCAGGTACGAGCCGCGCAAAAGGCCATGAACGATGCGGCGGCGTCGCTGCGCGCCCGCACAGGTCAGGCGATCTCGGGCGGGCACATCGACGCGTCGCAGACCGTGCCGCCACACAGCCGCTACCAGATGGTGTCGCTGCTGGAAGTACTCTCGCATGAGGTGGCACAACGTCGGCTGTCCCAGAGACAATAGTGAAAATGAAATACCAATTGATCTTGCTGTCAGACCTGAACATCAACACCAGCATGGCGGGACAATGTCGGCAGCGCGCAGCGCGCAGCGCGCGGCGTGCTGCGGCGCTGGGATCGCTATAGCGCCGGTAGTTTGCGAGGAGGGCCGGGCAGTCCCGACCCTCCTCGTTGTTTCTCCAAAGTTGACACTGGCACCTGCTACTTTTGCCGAGGCCCAGGCGAAGGCTCACAGTTTGGTTTCGGTGGCTTCCGACGTGGCGTCGATACTGGTGCGTGTTATACGTCGGATTACCGCACCTTGGTACAGGATACGGCGACGTGCACACCGCGGATTTGCTACTGCTTGATCGCAGTTGCGTAGTTGACTCCGAGCTCTAGCGTGTCGATTCCTTGGCGTTTGATGAACTCGATGTTTGCCGCGTGGACGCGTGCGAGCGCGGGGCCGTCGAGGTCCATGGTGAGGCGTTTGATGCCGGTTCCCATGACGATCCGCCACCAGTCATCCGGGTGCCGGAGTCGCAGTGGTGCGACTTCGTGCTCCACCCGGACACCTGGTATTCCGACCTCGGTCAGCATTCGGTGCAGCCGTTCGGGGTCCGCGGTGTTTTCCCATGGGACGTTCGTTTCGAGACTGGGATTCTCGCGGAGGGCCGCAGTGATGAAGGCTTCGTACATCGGGGAGAAGAACTTCCGGCCGAGTGTTGTGATCGCGAGTCGGCCTCCTGGTTTGAGGGCGGACCACATCAGGCTCGCGGTGTGCCCAACGTCTTCGGCGAAGAAGATTCCGAATACGCACGTGGCTGCGTCTTTCGAGTTTTCGGCGCAGAGTGGGTGGTCCATGGTCTGCTGATGAAACTCGATGTTGGTCAGATCGTCCTCTGCAGCGTGTGCGCGAGCGAGGGAGAGCATCTCTTCGGAGATGTCGAGACCGACGACGTGTCCTGTTGGCCCGACTTGCTCGGCGGCCTTCAGGGCAACCGGGCCCGGACCGCAGGCGACGTCTAGGACGTGATCGCCGGTAGTCAATGCGACCTTGTCGACCGTCCGGAGGGCGCTGAAGCGCCAGAAATCCACCGAGGTGCGATCGTAGTCGCGGGCTGCCGAGTCGTAGGTGCGTTGCGGGTTGTAGTTTCGGAGGCTAGAGCTCATTTCGCTTCTCCAGTTCGTACCAAACAAATCCGCGGCCGGCTTCCTGGCCCACAGGCGTGGCTTTTCCGGTGAACCCAAGTGGGCTGATCCGGTCGAGCAATTCCTCGGGTTCCCAGTACTTCTTGACGATGTCGAACCTGCGTCCATCCTTGAGTCGTCGCCGGGCAATTGGCAACGAGGAGTCGTCCACGATCTCTTCTTCAATGAACTTCTCGGCGGGTGCGACGTCCATGATCACGACCGTGCCCGTCGGCAGCAGAGCCGCTGAGACGGTTCTCCAGAATTGTTCGAAGCGTGCGTCGGGGACATGCGCGAGCCAGTTCGCGAAGAAGATCCCGTCCCACTGGGTGGGTGGATTCCAGTTAAACAGGTCCGCGTGCACGGTGCTGACGTTGGGCAGCTCTCGTCCGTCGACGATGTCGAGCATTTCCTGCGAACCGTCGAGTGCGGTCACATGGTGGGCAACGCGGCTGATCCGCTCGGTCCAGTACCCGCTCCCGCATGCCATTTCGAGAATGTCCCCGGTGAGTGGGGAAGAGTTGACCAGTTCCTCGAACTTTGTCTCTGCTGGAAGCAGGTAATTATTGATCCACGTGTCGTAGTCACGCGCCCGCTCGCGGTAGTACTGCTGTTGCTGAGCCAGCATTTCATCTAAATCGTCCACGAAATTACACCTCGCGGGTTGATGATGAGTTCATCCAGCGTCGACGGCCCGCGGAGCCAGCATCAGCATCAGCATGAACATGACTGCGTCTTTTGCAGTAGAGCTGAACGCGATGACCCAATCGGATTGTGGGTACTGGGTCCGCCCCCGGACTGACCGTGACTTGGTCGACACATCCGCGCAGAATTGACTGCATCAATGGTCTCGTCGAGTGACATTAACCGTGTGTTCACCATTTGAAAAGTCGCTGTTTGCGTCATCTGCTCAGCGCTGGTAGCGCATTCAGATGCGGTGTTCGGTGATGATGTCGGTGCTGCGCTGTTGGACGTGTGCTGCGCGTTCGGGATTGGTGAGGGTGTAGGCGACGTGGAGTGCGTCGAGCACGGTGGTGTGCAGCAAGCGGCTGGTCGTGGCTTCGATGCGGAAGTTGGTTTCGCGTGAACCGGCGATGAGGGCGAGATCGGCGAGTTTGGTCAAGGGGGAGCGGTAGAAACTGGTGATCGCGATGACGCTGGCGCCGGCGTTTTTCGCTGCGCTGGTGGTGGCCAGTGTTTCTTGTGTTTGGCCGGTGTGGCTGATGGTCAGGCACACGTCGCCGGCATCGAGCAGGCCGGCGGTGACGTGCTGGACGTGGGTGTCGGTGGGGGCTTCGGTGTGCATGCCGATGGTGCGGAACCGGTAGGCGGCGTCCTGGGCCAGCGGTGAGGTGCCGACCGCGGCGAAGAGCACTCGATGTGCCGTGCTGAGGCGCTCGACGGCGTGAGTGAAAGCGTCGCTATCGAGGGTGCTGGCCGCTTCGGTGATGGCCCGGGCGGTGCTGTGGATGACCTTGTTGAGCACGACCGGTGGCGTGTCGTTGCCGGTGACGTCGTCGTAGATGCCTTGGGCCGGCGGTGCGGATTCGCTGGCGAGACGGATTTTGAGGTCCTGGAAGCCGCGCAGCCCGATGTCTTGGCAGAACCGCACGACAGTGGCGACCGAGGTGTTGGTGTGGTCGGCGAGATCGGTGACGGTGAGGTGGACGATGCCGTGGGGATTGTCCAGGACGGCCTCGGCGATGCGTCGTCCGCTGGGGGTGAAGTCGGGCAGTTGGGCCCGAATGTGGGTGGTCACCGCTCCGCGGGCGGGCGCGGTGTCGTGGGCAAGGCTGGTCATGGGATCTCCAGGTCACAGGGACACGATGTGCACGGTGCCGCGGGTGTCGAGGATGGCGAGTCGGTCGCCGAGCACGGCGGGCTGCGTGGTCACCGTGCGGTTGAGATCAGTGAGCATGGTGGGCTGGCCGTGTTCTGGGAGTTGCCAGACCGACCCGTCGATGAGCACGATGACCAGTCCCCGAGCGCAGTGCACCGGTGCAGTCGGTGCGCCGGTTCCGGTGGTGCGATAGGGGCCATGCGCTGGTCGCGTTGCCGGGATCGGAGTGCGAGCGCTGATGATGCCGGTGTCGATATCGAGCCGATGCACGATCCCGTCGCCTGAGACGAGGGTGATGGTGTGCCCGTCGTGGTGCGGTGCGGCGGTGGAGAACCGGCCCTGCAGCGGCGTGCGCCAGCGGATTTGGCCGGTTTCCAGGTGGAAGCGCTCGATCGTGGGCCCGCTGCGCACGAGCAAGGCATCGCCGACGCCGACCGGCACAACGTCACTGAGCGGGAGAGGTGTGCCGCTGTCGTCGGCCCACCGCACGGTTCCGGTGGCGATCTCAAGAGAGGTCATGCCCCTGTACGGGCCACCGAAGGGCAGGATCACGGTGTCGTCGGTTGCGGTTCCGATGCCGTAGGTCAGCAGCGTGTCCACAGGCCCGAGGTCGTCCCGGTGCCAGTGGGGTTCGCCTGTACTGATGGACAGGGCCGCCAGGTCGGCCAGGTTGCCGGTCACGACCATGCCGTTGTCGGTGGTGATGGGTGCGTTGTGCAGGCGGTTGTGGAGGTGGCTGCCGAGTTGGTAAGTCCACAGCACCGAACCGTCGGGGGAGACGCAGGTGATCAGGCCGGAGACGCTGGCCGCGATGATCTGGTCGTCGTTGCTGGTGAGGCCGGTCAGCGGTGTGGTGCCGAGGCTGTGGTGCCAGTGCAGGGTGCCGTCGACATCGATCGCGGACAGGTAGTTGCGCTGTGTGGTGTCGTCATAGCTGGGCACGATCCAGCGGTTCTTGGCGCAGGTGATGCGACCGAGATGCTGCCCCGTTCCCACAGCCAAGCTCTGGTGCCGAGCGTCAGCCGGTGGTGTCACCACAGGGTCCGAGCCCGGGTTGGTTACCGGTGTGGGGGTGTGCGGGGTCAGGCTGGTGCCGTCCCAGTCGAGGAGGCGCAGCTGCGGAGGCGACCAGTCCAGGCCACCGAAGCCTGCAGGTCCGGTGCTGACGTGCGCGCACCCCTGGTCGACGATGACTTTCGGTGCGTGCCAGTGGCCCGACAACACGCCAATCAATCGCAGGTGCTGTGCGGATGCGTGCAGGTGCCGCAGCCACGAGGTCGGCAGCTGGTCGTGGGTGAGCACCAATACCGGAGTGTTGGGCTCGACGCGCGCGAGGTCGGCGGCGAGGAACTCCAGCTGCAGTTGATCGTCGATTCCGCACCAGGCGCTGAACCAGTCCAGCGCGATCACGTGCATGCCGGCGATGGTGCGGGACCACCACCGCGGCCCTAGCTCTTCTTCGTAGCGCTCCACCGTGGCATCGCCCAGAAACCCACCGCCCAGCGGTGAATCGGTGTCGCGCGGTTCGTGTCGGTGCCCGTAGTGATCGTGGTTGCCGGGAATGACATAGACCGGTAGGGGAGCGCGGGAGATGGTGGTGTGGACGTGGTCAAACTCGGCTGCGGTCCCGTGGTCGGTGAGATCCCCGGTGATCACGGCGAAGCCGGCGCCGCTGTCTGATGCTTGCTGAAGTGTGCGGTCCAGTGCTGCGGCGGTGTCGGTGCCGTCGCCATGGCGTACCGCGAGTTCGACCGCGTCGGATGGATCGCCGGCCAAAGTGGACACATGGGTATCGGTGAGGTGCGCGAAGCGCATCGGCAGCGACGGCTGTTCTTGCCGGTGTAACCGGAATGTCAGCTCCGCGGAGCGACTGCTCCACCATTGGGTGGTGTTCCAGCCGCGCGGCACACGCACCCAGACGTGTCGCGCGAGCGACGAGGGGAGAGTGAAGTGTCCATTCTGGTCTGTTCTGGCCCACTGACGCCCGTCTGTGACGACGACATCGGAAAGACCGGCCTCAGTTGAGGCATCGAGAACGAATCCGCTGACCTGCATGCCCGCACCGTAAGCACGGTGAAAAGAAGTTACATAGCGAGCTTCAGCGCTGTAGAGAATATTTACTCCGTCGTTCACCTCCGAGACGGTTCGGATTTTCAACACGCTCCTACCGTTACTGGCCATGACGGGGATTTCCGCTGCTAGGGGCCGTGAGGCGCCGGTCGTGTTGTTCGACTGGAACGGCACCGTGGTCGATGACATCGAACGCGCCGCACTCGCAGCGGCAGCGGTGCTGCGCAGCAGGCGGCTGCCAGCACCGGGCGTGCGGGAGTTCGCGGCGCGGTTCACGTTGCCGTTGGAACAGCTGTTTCGCGAACTCGGCGTGAACGAGAGTCAGGTCGCCTCGGCGACCAACCAGTGGAACGAGTTCATGCTCGCCTCACCGGCGCCACTGCAGCACGGGGCGAAGGGACTGCTGGACTTCCTGGTGCAACACGGGAGCCTCGTCGGTGTCGTCAGCGCGGCAAGCACCGAGCTCGTCCTGTCCGACCTGGCGCGGCTGCAGCTGGCCGAACACCTCGAGCTCGTCTGCGGTGGTGCCGGCGACAAGGCGATCGTGCTCCGCCAATTCACCGCACACCGCCGAAGCCGCCGCGTGTTCTACGTCGGCGACACCGAACACGACGTCCAGGCAGCGCGCCGCGCCGGTGCCATCGCAGTCGGCTTCGCGGGCGGCTACCGCCCCGCACCAGCTCTCTCCCGCGCTGGAGCCGATCACGTGATCCACGGACTTGCAGAGCTCATTGACGTTCTCACAACGAGTGGGGAGAAGACACCGTGAGCGTCGAAGCATCACCGGGACAGCCACCACCGGAAAACCGCCGCAACATCCGTCGCGTGCTGTGGGCCAGCGCCGTGGGCACAGCCATCGAATGGTACGACTTCTACCTCTACTCGACGGCCGCAGCACTCGTCCTCGGCCCGCTGTTTTTCCCCGGCCAATCACCGGCCGCCGAAACTCTATCGGCCTTCGCCACCTACGCGGCTGGATTCGTGGCCCGCCCCCTTGGCGGCTTGATCATCGGTCATTTCGGCGACCGCCTGGGCCGCAAGGCCATGCTCGTGACCACACTGATGACCATGGGCCTGGCCACCACCGCGATCGGCCTGTTGCCCACCCACGACCAGATCGGCATCTGGGCCCCCGTCCTGCTGGTCGCTCTCCGAGTGCTGCAAGGCATCGGAATCGGCGGAGAATGGGGCGGCGCTATCCTGATCGCCGCCGAAAACGCACCTCCCCACCGCCGCGGCTGGTTCACGAGCTGGCCCCAAACCGGCTTTCCAGCAGGATTTCTCGCCGGAACCCTCGCCTTCGGCACCGCCTCCTGGCTGCCCCATGACGCTTTCCTGACATGGGGCTGGCGCATACCCTTCCTGGCCTCGCTCCTGTTGATCGCCGTCGGACTCGTCGTGCGCCTCGGCCTCACCGAAACCCCCGCCTTCCAACAGGTGAAGGCGACCGGAAACACCGCCTCCATCCCACTTCTGCAGGCCATCCGCGCCAATCCACGCGTGATGCTCACCGGAACCGCCGCCGCACTCGGACACGGCATCACCGTCACCATCTTCACGGTCTACTTGCTCAATAGCACCACCAAAAGCGGTGTCGACGACACCACCGTCCTCACCGGACTGATGATCGCCGCGGCGCTGCAATGCGGCACCGTTCCCCTCGCCGGATACGTCTCCGATCGCATAGGACGCCGACGCGTACTCATCACCGGCTACGCACTGGCGGCCACCGCGATCTTCCCGGGCCTGTTCTGGCTGCCCACCGGAAACGAGCTGGTCACCGTGGGCACTTACGTGCTGGCGATGAGTCTCGGGCACGGAGCGGTCTACGGAACCCTCGCAGCGTTCCTCGCCGAACGGTTCCCCGCAGAAACCCGCTACTCCGCCCTCTCCGCCACCTACCAACTCGGCAGCACGATCTCCAGCTTCGGCCCGCTCGCCGCAGCAGCGATGACCACCGCAACCGGCAGCCCGCTGCCCACTCTCGCCCTGTTCCTCACGATCAACGCTGCAGCAGCCCTGGCAGTCCTGGCCACAGCCCGCCACCCCACATCTCCGGACCGAGCACCAACCACAGTGCCGGCCTCCGGCCACCGGTAGAAGGAGAAGCACCATGCACCGCAGCAACGACCGGATCCTCACCACCCACACCGGCAGCTTGCCCCGGCCCGACGAACTCGCAGCCATCATCAGCCGCCGCGAAACCCAGTGCCTCAACGACACCGAGACCACCCAACTGCCCGACCTCGTCAGACAGGCGGTCTTCGACATCGTCGCCCGCCAACACAACGTCGGCGTGGACATCGCCAGCGACGGCGAAATGAGCAAGATCGGCTACTCCACCTACGTCAAGGAACGCCTCTCCGGCTTCGACGGCGAAGCCGCCGCACTCTCGCTCGCCGACCTTGATGACTACCCCGGATTGGCTGAGACCGCCCTCGACGGGATGGTCACAGGAATGCCCGCCTGCACCGGCCCGGTCAAATACATCGGCCACGACGAACTGCAAACCGACTTGACCAACCTCAACGACGCCCTCAGCGACACCAACGTCACCGGCGGCGTGATCCCCGCAGCCTCACCCGGCGTCATCTCCCTGTTCCTCGATAACCAGCACTACAACACCGACGACGAATACCTCTACGCCCTGGCCGACGCCATGGCCGAGGAATACCAGGCCATCACCCGCGCAGGTCTGACCGTCCAGATCGACGCCCCCGACCTCGCCATGGGCCGCCACGCGCAATACACACACCTCGACCTCGAAGCCTTCCGCAACCGCATCGCCATCCACGTCGAAGCCCTCAACCACGCCCTGCGCACCGTCGACCCGCAGCAGGTCAGACTTCACCTCTGCTGGGGCAACTACGCCGGCCCGCACCACCACGACGTCGCCCTGGCCGACATCATCGACATCGTCCTGCAGGCCAACGTCGGCGCCCTTGTCTTCGAAGCCGCCAACCCCCGACACGCACACGAGTGGAGCGTGTTCGAAACAACAATCCTGCCCGACGACAAAATCATCATCCCCGGCGTGATCGACACCTGCACGAACTACATCGAACACCCCGAACTCGTTGCCCAACGCATCATCCGTTACGCCAACCTCGTTGGAAAGCAACGAGTCATCGCCGGCACCGACTGCGGCCTGTCCACCTTCGCCACCTTCCACCCCGTCGCAGCCGACATCGCCTGGGCGAAACTCGAAACCCTCACCGCTGGCGCAACCCTGGCAAACGAACACCTCTGGTGATCGCAGCAAACGGAACAATGCAAATGCTCGATCAAGGCTGATCGAGATGCACTTGGGGCTCCGTCCACCGCGAAGCTCCGGGACGACAGGCGGCCGATATCGTACCGGCGAGCCGAGACCGAAGCGCCGCATCAGGGCACGGATGGCCCTCGGCGACGTGCAAGGGTGGCGCTACGCCGGAACACCCGGCGTAGCGCCACCGGGTGTCTACCCCGTGACGCTGCCGTTGGCTCGCTCCTTAGAGCGCTGGGAGGCCGGATGTGGCAAGTCCGCTCCACAGTGCCATGGTGCCGACTGTAGCGCGGTCTGCTGGTCGGCGATCACTTGCTTGCCCGCGGCGTCGCACGAACGGCACAGCAATGGAGACGAAACGACAAGCCTGTGGCTATCCAGAGTTCGTCCGCGGCTTGACCGCCTTGGATAATGATCAATGCGGCAGGACATGTGCTACTTGGAACGGCGCCAGAGTTGCCACCAGCGCCGTCGCCGCGGCTGAGTGCTTGACGGCCTCGGCTGCGTGCTTGACGCGTGGGAGGGTGGTATTTCGCTACCCGGTGGCTCGCTGGGCTTCAGGTTTGGAAAGATATCGGGTTCTTCAGAATGGGGAATCTCGTGTGGCGGCTTGATTGCCTCGGTACTGACCACCGGGTCGCTTGCATGTGCATTGCCTGGCTCAGCAGGTGCTGTAGAAAGCTCGTTGCGACCATCACTGACTGGCTCACGGCCTTGCTCTTTGTGGTGGGCTTCGTTTCGCTCAAGGAAGTCCTGGTACCTGGCAATGTCCGATTCCCGCACCCACAGCCCGGTGGTGTGCCCGATGGACCGGGCCGGGTACCAGCGCCGTTGTCCAGCGAGAACTTCTTTGAGGAACTGGTAGCCATCCATAGGGCCAGTGGTGAACCAAGCGACGTTTGCGCGAACCGTAGTCGGGTCGGGTTCCTGTCCTCGCCTTGGCGCGCGCCCAACTGTTCCGAAGACCTGGATGATTGCGCGTCGGTTGAGCTCAAGGTGGCTGTCTTTGCTAGCCCACGGCTCGATCGGTCGGCGCGTCTTGTGATCGAGGATCCTAAAACGCACGCCGCGGCCGTGAAACAGCGCTTGGGTGGCTGCACGGCTGTCTAGGCCATCGCAGATGAACCAGCAGACGTCCGTGCCTTTGGCCTGGCGGCTCGCTGTTCGTGACCCGAACTGCGTTGGTCGCAGCTGAACCTCCAGGCAAAACGCTGGGTCATGCACGAAGACGTCTGCTCTGGTGTGCCAGTGTTCGGGAGTCGCTTGGTAACCGAGGTGCCGGACGATGCTAGCCAGCCGCGCCTTCACCCAATCGTGTTGCGCGGTTTCCGGGCCGCCGCGGCTTCGCGCCGGCCAGTGATCGCATACGGCTTCTTTCGACTTGAACCGGAAGAACCGAGGGTTGTGCCGGTAGTGGGTGTTCTCGACGGCAACCAGCTCAACGTTGCAATGTCGATCCGGGCAGACGAGCGTCACGTTCGCCCCGCGCGCGGTCCTCCAGTCGTCCGTATCGCCGACCCAAAGGAGCGGCGCCTGCGGGTTATGACGCACCCGCGCATGCCGTTTAGTGCCTCGGTGCGCTGGACTCTCGGTCACGTCCCCTGTTATCGCACACAGCCCTGACAATCAGCGATGTCGATAGTCGGCCGGATTCGTGACTGCGGGTGACTCCGTGCGCGACCGGCCTGGGGCCAGCGCTGGCCTGTCCAAGCACGGAGTCAGCATGTACTGCACTACTGACCACCGTGACGCTTGTCGGTTGTGAGGTCGGTGAGTTGTTGTGCGGCTCGGACTGCGTGGATCATCAGCTTGTGGTGGCGGATGCGCTCGGAGACTTGTAGGACCTCGGCTCGTTGAGCCTCGGCCCGGCGTGCCCAGTCGCCTTCCGAGAGCGTGTTGGCTACGCACAGGACGATGCACGGGCCCAGCCCCCAGATCAGGCTGTTGACTGCGCACGCCGCGATCGCGAGGTCGTCAACGTCGGCGCCGTACCAGGTCACCGTCGTCGGGTCGCGGTCGAGCTCGCGCATTGCCTGCGAGGCTGCGCGGAGGAGCCCACCGGTACCTACGGCGGGGTCGCACACCGAAGAGTGCTCCTCGGGCGGGGTCATTCGCGCCATCATGTCCGCGAGCGGCATAGGGGTGTAAATCTGTGCGTTCGCCTTGCCTGCGCTGTCGGACTTGAGCAGCGTGAGCACCACGCCGAGTAGGTCTGTGTCGTAACGACGTTCGAAGCCTGTGAGATCGAGCTGCCTCGCGTGTAGCGCGGCGTCCCCCACCTGCTTTGCGGCGCGCTGCAAAGCAGGTTCGGGGTCATCGAAAACCCACTGCATGAGGGGAAAGATGAGGTGAGTGAGGTCTGGGCGAGAGTTGATGACTGCGGTGTAGATCTCCCGCAGTGTCTTAGCAAATTCCTCGGCGTTTTGCGCGCACAGGTGTTCGGCGAGATCGGAACTATTGGGGTTGCGCTGGTTGAGGAGGGCTAGCGCAGACACGACCGAAAGGGCGACGTCGCGTCGACCGGAGTGGTTGGATTTGTTCCACGCGACGTCAACCGCCTGAGCGATGTCGGTGGCATGCTGGTCGGGAGCCCGGTGATTTTCTGCCGGATTGACGTTTCGTGCCATGGGGATTCCTTTCTCATGTGAGGATGTGCACTCGTTCCTCAGCAGAGAATGCGAGGGGGGTGACTTTGGAGAATTAGCTTTGAGTGAGGTTTCTCGGAGTGGAGTGGGCTTAGGGGTCGTTCTGGGCTTGTTCAGCCGACGTATCGGGGTATTCGAAAGGCGGATGCCAGGCGCTGGGAGACGTCAAACCGGCCCGCATTCGCGCGTCAAGATCGAAGACCGCACGCGCCAGGTCGGCGGCAAGGCGCCGTAGTTGCCACTCCGTGGCGTCCTCGGAACTCTGACGAACCGCTCCGGCCATGGAGATCACGGTTCGATACGGGTTTTCACAGTGCGTTTGCATGGCTGGGATCCAGGTAGAAAACGCGAGAGGAGAGGCGAAGCTAGAGGCCGAGTTGCGTGAGCGCACGAATGGCGTTCGGTGCGCGGCGCGAGCGGTTTGGAAGCCCAGAACGTAAAGGGGCCGGCGGACCCACCCGGAGGGTGTTCGCACGGTCCGCCGGCCTACCGCAAACCCTGTGAAAGGGCTGCCCTTCTTGGAAGGAGGGCGTGGTTAGGGTAGCTCACAGAGCTCAGCGGACAACCTCCGTGCGTGCTCGCGCTGTGTGGTTGTCGACAGTGATTAGAGCCGGCCTGAGCCGATGACTGCGCGGTGCGTTTGCTTTTGCAATTACGTGGTGCGGTTGACTGAGGCGCCTAGGGCATCGCTGTGACGCATGAACAGGCATCAGCAGGTGGCGGTAAGCACGTTCGGGAGCCGGTGATCACCGCTGGTCGCGCTGGGCCGACCAACACCCGGCTAAGAGCGGCAGCGGAGAAAGCTGCGGACGACGATGGGGCCGTGTTCTTTCAGATGGGCGACCGCTTCTGCTTCAGTCGGAAATACGACGCTGGAACTGTCCAGAAGGATTGCGCGCCAATACCTCTGGTTCCAGTCGTACTCAATGCGCCCGTCCTCGGTGTCGTACCCGCCGGCCGTCCACCAGTCGTCAGGCAGGGCGTGTTCACTAGCGTGTGCCTGCGTGACGGACTGGCGGCTACCGGGCGCGTTCGTGGGTGTATTCGCCGATGTCGTCTGGTGGCGACGAGTGCTCATGTCTCGGTTCCTCCTCGTTCTTGGGGAAGCGGGGTGCCCGCCGTCGATGGGCGGGCACCCCGGGAAAGTCAGCCGACCCAGTAAGTTCCGGTGTGGGCGGTGGTGAGCTCGACGTGTGGCAGGGGCTCACCTGGGTACGGGGTGTGCATGATCAACCGGCCGCCGTTGTCCATCGCCTCATCCGGGACGCGGCGCACCGTGAAGGCAAACGCCCCGCGCGGGTCGCCGACGCTGATCGTGACCGTGATCGAATCTTCGCCCGGATCGGTGTGGATCGTGGCGCCGTTGGCCCACGACAGGGCCACCCGCTGGGGTCGGTGCGGACTTTCGCGGAAATCCGCCGCGGACTCCGCCTCATCAATCTCGGGGTCTTCATACGGGTCATAGGCATCGCAGATCAGCGAGCCGGACTCGTCGGTGTAGCCGTCGGTTTCCTCGGTCAGGGACTCGCCGCATGCCTGGCACCGCCACCCGGTGTCGTCGGCGTTCTCGAATGTGATCACCGAGGAATCGGTGTCGTCGTAGTCGGTGGAGATCATTTCGCCGTTGGCGGACAGCACGAACACAGCACACCTCGCAGAAGCTGAAAAAACGCAGAGAAAAGGAGGGGGAGGCGCAGCCGGCCGCAGCGTGCGGGACATGCGGCGCGGGCCGGCCGCACGGACTTAGAACCGGCAGGTGAACCGCACAGCCTTGCCGCAGGTCGGGCACGCGACATAGCCGCGAGTGCGGTCGTCGAAGGGCACGCGGACCAGGTCAAGCACGCGGTACGTGCGCATGTCGGCGCCGTCCCAGGCGTGCAAGTCCACGGTGTTGTGCGTGCACCACCGGTGCCCGTTGGCGCATTCGCCCTCGGCGTTCGAGTAGTCCGCCCACTCTTCCAGGGCATCCACAGCGGAGCGATAAACAGTCGGCGCGACGTAGCGCCCGCCGTGATCACTCACAATGATCATCAGGTCGCCGAACTCAACTGCCGACAACACTACGAATCCGAGATCATCAAGAAGGTGATCAGAGAAGTTAACGAGGTTGTGCGCCCACAGCTGGCCGTCTCCATGCAGGCCGGTCGGAGTCTCGCCCGTGCGCGCGCTGATCCATGCGGTGATGGCGTCAGCGTGCGGGTGCGCGTGGCCGTTGGCCTCCATCCATCCACGCAAGTCATCGGTGAGGTCATCGGCGTACTCGCCGCGGTCATTGATCCACTCTTGCGTATCGACGGTCAAATACCCGTTACCGTGCGACCACGCTTCGACAGACACACTCGTCATAAAAATTCCTTCCACTGTTTGCGGCTGCGGGCAAACGGGGTGCGAATCCCTACCCGCGATTACTTCTTCCTCACCGGAACTCTCCGTGGTCCGGAGAATATACCGTAACGCCGGCTCTGCCGGTGCTGCAACAGTTTCAGATGGGATTCTTTGGGAAATATTGTCCGAATTCGAATTTTCGGTTCGCCGCAAAGGGTAGTTGGCGAAATGGAGAGGTCGCATGCGGGATGAGGGGAGTTTCCGAGCCTTGTCAGCCTGGGATGGATTCCACCATTCGCAGAAGTAGTGGTTGTCAAAATAGGAGGTCGTTCATAGTTGGAGCTCATGGATCGATGCCACTAACAGTGAATAGTTCACGCTTCTCCTCCATTTTCATGCCTTCCCAGTCGTCAACAGGTTCCCGTGGGGTACCGAGGCTGGGCGGTTTCAGGAAGGGCTAGCGTCGCTCTGACTAGGAAAAACGCGGTGGGGGCCGGTTTCTCGTTTATCGGGTAGATGAGTGGGGGCATGGGCGGGCGCATGAATAGGTGTATGGGCGGGCGTGGGGCGTAGCCAAACCGATTTGATCACTCGCGGAGGCGGGAGGGCTGGTCGTGAGTCGCTGCCGTGCAACGCCACTGAACCATTTGCGAGCACGCAAGGTGGGGAGTGAGCAACCTCGCCATGACGGTTCGAGAAAATCGTCATGTGCAGCATAACGAAGGCCCCTCCAGGTGGAAGGGCCTTCTTGTTCCTGACTGAGAATGTGTCGGCGGATAGCCGCTGTCTGAAACGCAGAGATCATATCAGACGGGTGATACCTGAAAGGTGACGATGGGTTTTCTTATTGATCCTCGCTGCATCTGCACTGACCAATTGGGGCTTGGATCTCGAAGATGGTCCAGGAGAATTCGAGATTCAAGCTTGGTGCGATCTGCGCCTCAACGGCGGCGTTCGATTCAACTGGCTTCGCGGTGTTGTCGCACTTGGAGAGCGCGCGCAAGCGCGAGGGTGCTGGGGTCGGGTCGCTCGCCCATCTCGGCGAGGGTGGTGGTGAGCAGGTGGAGGGTGCGGCTGATGGAGTCGGTGAGGCCGAGTTCGGCTTGCACTCGCATGATGTCGCGGTAGATGTCTTCGTTCTCCGGGTTGAGCAGCCTGGCGTGTTCGAGCAGTTGGAGTTGCTTGTGGGGGTCGTGGCTGCGGTAGTGGGCGGCCATGCCGGCAAGGGCGTCGAGGACGGTGCGGTGGGCGGCTTCCCGCGGGCCGTCGAGCCAGAGTGCTGACATGCCGTCGGCAATGGCGCCGGTGTAGAGCGCGGTGATGCGAAACCAGGCGGCGAAGCGCTGCTCGTCGGTGCTGGCGATGTGTCGGTCATGCTCGGCCTGGTTTAGCTGCCAGTAGTCGACCTCGACGAGCTCGGTGTTGAGGGCAACGTGTTCGTCGTGCTGGACGATGAGGTCGGCGGCTTGATCATCCGTGGCCTCGGCGAGGGTTTTGCGGATTTGGGAGAGTGCGGCGTAGAAGGCGTTGTACGGGCGTCGTCCGCGGGCTTCGGGCCAGAGTGCTTCGCGCACGGATGCGCGGGTGGTGCCGCGGGGGTGTAGCGCGAGGTAAGTGATCAGTGCTTTGTGTTTGGGCGCGAGCTCTGCTGTGAGGTTCCGGGTGGGTGTCTCTGGTCTGCGCCAGGTGAGAGTGGGCGGGCCCAAAACAGCTAGGAACAAGGGCTGTTTCGGTTGTCCGTGGGCAGGATCGGTGTCAGCGAGTTGATTGCCAGCAGGTCGGTCGGCATCACCGGGGTCCCCGTATCGCGGGTTGCTGGCTGGTGTCGAGGCCAGCGGAAGGGGTTCGGTGTCGGGGTCACGTTCGTTTTCGTCGATGGGGTCGTAACCGGTCAGCTCAGCCTCGTCGCTGGGCTCGGGGCGGCTCGGGGGCGGACTGGTCGTGGTTTCGGTGAGCAAGTTGAGGAGGTCGCGGGTGTCGGTGGCATCGAGATGGAATAGCTGTGCACCGCGAAGTTCGGCGACCGCGGGGCTGGTGGCGGTGACTGCTCCGTCGGTGCGGACGCGCACCGTCGCGCCGGCGGGCCAGTGGCCGAGCAGAATTGCTGCGGCGCCGCTGGGCGTTCCTGTGTCGAGGACGGCTTGGAGGCGTGGGTGAGGCTGGTCGACGCTGGCAACGAGCACCTGCGTGAGCTCGGTGCTTGGGGGATGAGTGGTGCGGGTGGTACTGCCGTTGGCGAGTGCGGTGACGGCATCCTCCACGCCGGTAGTGGTGTGCAACCGGGGTGATTCGGGTGCCTCGTCGCCGAGCAGTGCCCGGGCGTCGTGGTCGGGGATCAGCACGGTCGCGCTGGTAGTGGCCAGCAGGTGCACGAGCAGGGACCGGGCGGTGGCCTGGGCGCCCGCGCCGGTGAGCCCCAGCCCATGGAGAGCGGCAAGATCGAGCGCATATGCGCGGCCGTCGCGGACGCCCACGTCCACGTCCGCAACGGAGTGAGTCGGATCGGCCTCGACAGGGTCGAGGCCTACGTTGGGAGTGCGGACGGGGAGTGTGATGGGGCCAGGATCGGAGGGCTCGTCGCTGAGGGGGGCGTGGTCGTGGGCCAGGCGTAATGCGTGCACCGCTGGTGCGGGAGCGGGCATGGGGGTGCGGTCGCCGCTGCCGGGCTTGTAGGTGCGCATCCTTCGGCGTTGTCGCGTGAGCACTCCCAGGGAGACCGCGGCGGCCAGTGTGGCGGCCACCAACCCGCCGCTGGCGAGCGTGATCGCGGTGGAGGCAGCTGGGGCGACGGAGTTGTCCGAGGTGTGTGGTCGGCCCGGGGCTGGCTCGTCTGGCGGATGTGCAGGTAGGGGTGCCGCGGGAATCGTCGGGTTTTGTGCTGGTGGAGTCAGCTGTGGAGGCGGTGTGTCTTCATCGGCTGCGTTGGGCAGGTGCAGGATCCAGCCGGGGCGGACGAGGTGCGGGTCGGTGAGTGTGGCGCCGTCGGGTTGTGGGCGGCCTTGGTTGAGGGCGAACAGTTCGGTCCAGCGGTGGCCGTCGCCGAGTTCGCGTTCGGCGATGCGCCATAGGCTGTCGTAGACCCCGTCGTGCGGGGGCTGCACCCTCACCGTGCCTCGTGCGCTCGCTGAATTCCTGTTCTGCACAGGGCTTTGCGGAATGAAGTCGACGGCAGACACAGCCTCAGTCACGGGATCGAGGACGGTAATGGCTGCGGTGGGTTGCACTGGCGTCGCGGTTGCGGATTCGGCGGCGACCTGGGGCCGTGGGAGCAATCCGAGTACCGCGGTGGCGACAAGGAGCCCGGCCACAGCATGGACCGGGCCGATTGCGGGCGGACGAACGCCGCGCACCGCGTCCGGGATACAGCGCGCCACGTCGACGGCGAACACCAGCCATGCTGGCCAGGCGATGAAGGTCAGCATGTCCAGTAACAGGGTGACCGACAGCGGGTTGAGCAGCGCGGCTTCGATCTCACCGCTGGTCGGAAGGTGGTCGGGGAGAGGCCAGCCGATGAAGGTCACGAGCCCCCAGGGCACACCGAGGAATAGAGCTGCCAGTGCCGCGAATGCGGCCAGCGCGACGACAAGCCGCAGCAGTCGCACAGCGAGGCAGGCGAGAATCCTCATCCGGCGCCTCCCTCTATTCCTTGATCGGGTCGAGCCTGGCCTTCGGCGGACACAGGGATCTCGCTGAGC
The DNA here is from genome assembly GCF_054778355.1 of Saccharopolyspora tripterygii. NCBI lineage: Bacteria > Bacillati > Actinomycetota > Actinomycetes > Pseudonocardiales > Pseudonocardiaceae > Saccharopolyspora > Saccharopolyspora tripterygii. Next base: position 775,057 of record NZ_BAAGZP010000008.1, read on the forward strand.
CCGATCAGCCTCAAGATCTGAGTGCGTTGCTGGGCATCGACGTGCACACGGACCGTGGTGGCATCTGCGGTCACGGTGCCCGTGGCGCCCACGGCGCCGAGATAGCGGCGAGCCGCGGTTGGCGCCGCCTCCGGGTCAAGCTGAGGCTGGCCGCCAGCGCGGTAGGCGTCGAGGTCCAGCTCCTGGGCTCCAGCGCGGGCGGCTTGTTGGGCGTGGCCGATCGCCTGAGTCTTGGCAGCCAGGGCGAGTCCGCCGTCGAGCACGAGACCGGCGAACAGCAGACAGGCCGTGGTGATGACGACGACGAATGCCGTGACCCGGCCGTGCTCGTCACCGGCGAGGGCTCGCCACCGAGTGCGCATCAGGAACCTCCGCGATCAGTTCCGCGCCACTGGTCCACGACCGAGGAGGCGGTGGAGGTCGCCGCGGTGGTTCCCGGGACCCCCAACATCGCCAGATCGGAGAGCCCGATAGTGCACGTCAGGGTCACGGTGACCGTGCTTCCGGGCTGCAGGCCGGCGAGCCGGGCGGAGACTACGAGGTTCTGGCAGCGAACCCCGGACTGACTGAGTGCGGCCTGCGCGGTGGCATGCGCGGCACTGTGGGCTTGGCTGGTGCTGCGGGCCAGCGTCACCGCGCGGACGGCTTGATTGGCGGCGTCGTTGACGCGAAGCCGCGAGTCCGCCAGGCGCCCGCAGAAGACCACGAACAGCAGCAGGACGATCAAGAAGGGCACCAGCAGGGTCAGTTCGGTGGCCACCGAACCTCGTTCGTCGCGCTTCAACCGCAGAGGTGTCATTCGTTTCCTCCCGGGGTGACGAACCGTTCACTCGGCCCGGCCGCGTGGCCCCGCACCGGCAAGTCCAGGAACGGCACAACCGTCGCAGCCTGCCCGGTAATCTCCACAGTGGACTGGTATGGACCGCGATTCACGTCGGCGTGCGGGCCAATTAGTGGTCCTGCACCAAGTTGTCCGAGCACCGACTGGGCTTCGGCTTGGCCGTCTGCGCTGCTGGCTCGGTGCACACGGGCGGCTGACAGTGCCTGTGAGGCGGCGGCTTGGGCGATGTGGGTGGCGTGCGCCCAGATCGCGAACTGCGCGATCAGCAGGATCAGCAGCAGCAACGCCGGGACGGCCAGCACCAGCTCGGCGGTGACCGATCCCCGTTCGTCCTGGCGACATCCCCGCATCCGTGCGCGTAGCGGGTGGAAATGGTGTGCGGCCATCACATGTTGCCCCCGATCTCGTTGGCCTTGCGGGTGACCGCGGCGACGATGATTGCGAGCACGGCGATGGCCCCGGCCACCAGCAACGCGGTGACCAGAACGGTTTCGGTGGAATACCCGCGCTCATCAGCCCGGATTTCGGCGATGCGCGCCCGGGTGGTGGCGACGACAAGCTCGATGTAGGTCAGCATCAGCGATTCTCCTTCGTGCTTTAGAGAGACCCGAGCACGGTGGCTACGGCTGGGTAGGCGATGAACAGCAAGAACCCGGCGAACAGACAGATCACCGGCAACGACATCCGCTCGGTGTCGGCTTGCGCCTGGCCTTCGGCTTCGGTGAGTTCGTGGGTGCGCATGGCAGCGGCCTTGGCCGCCAGGGAAGCGCGCACTTTCGCGCCTTCGGTGCCGGCCAGTGACACCGAGGACGACAGCTCGATCAGTTCGCGCACCTCCAGCTCCTCGCCGAGCTGCCGCAACGTCTCCCACGGCGTCGCCCGGGTCATGCGTGCTGTGGTCAGCGCACGACGGATCCGCCCGAAGGCCCACCCCTGGCCGATCTCGGCGGCGTCGGTAAGCGCTCCGTCGACCCCGGCGCCCCCTGCCAGGGACACCCGCACGAGGTTCAGGTAGGCGCCGAGTGCGTGACGAAACGCTGTGCGCCTGCGCTGGGCTTGTTGCCGTAGATCCAGGTCAGGAAGGAAGAACCCGCCGATCCCACAGGCCAGGCAGGCTACGACGGGAACCTGCCACGGCAGGGGCACACCGATCGCCCACAGCAGCAGTGGGAGCAGGCCGGGCAGCACCACACCGGCGACGGCCAGCACACCCTTTTCCGCCAACAGCGCTTCCGGTGCCCGTTCGAGCACGAGCAGATCACGCCGCTGACGGGGACTGGGCAGGCCCAGTGCGGCCACAGGCCGCACCGCGGGGCGGCCCCACCGCGCAACCCACCCGCCAGCATCCGTATCGACGAACGTGGGCTTGCCCGCTTGCGGTGCGCGGCTGGCGGCCAGAGCACTGGCCAGCGACGGTGCCGGAGGCAGCAACCACACCACCAGTGCCCACAGACCGACACCGAATCCGGCGGCGAGAACAACGAGAATGGTGATCACGAGCGCACCTCCGTTCGCGCCCCAGCGGCCGAGGGCCGGGTGAGGAAGCGTTCGGGTTCTTGCAGGCGGGCGATGCGAGCCAGCCAAGCGAACGCGACGGCGAACAGAGCCCCAACGGCCAGGAGCATGGTCTGCCCGACTGCACCGTCGTACGGGTCGAGGTAACCGCGGTTGAGCAGGACTAGTCCGGCGGCGAAGGCCAGCGTGGTGGCCACGATGACGCGCACGCTCGTGCGGGTGCGTGCTCGGCCGGCTTCGACCCGCAGCCGCATGGACACCTGTTCTCGGGCCTCGATCGCCAGCTCGCCGAGCAGGTCGGCGAGCTGGCGGGCTTGGCGCTGACAGGCCAGCACCAACGCGGAGACCACCAGATCACCCGTGGGGTCCGACAGATCGGATGCCAACCCTTCCAGAGCGTCAGGGAGCTTGTCGCCGCGCTCGATGCGCATCGCCAGCTCGCGGATGTCGTCGCTGATCGCCGCTGGTGCGGTATCGGCTGTTGCTTGGATCGCTTGTTCTAAACCTGCTGCCGCAGAAAGGGTGTCGCGCAGCATCTCGGTCCAGGCAGCGATCGCTTCGATTCGGGCGAGGCGACGGGCCTGCTCGGTGTCCCGGCCCAGCACCTGCGGCAGCGAGTACACGGCCGCGGCGGTCAGCACGCCCCCGATCGCCCAGTCAGTGACGAGGACCGCCAGCAGCCCGGCGGCAAGGCTGATCACTGCGCGCCGGGCCGAGGCCTGATCCCGGAGCTGACGAAAGCGTTCTCGCCATCGTGACGGCGTGGTGGTCGCCTCGGGGACGTGCTTGTGGAAGCCGCAGAAGAGGAGCAGCGAGCCGAGAGCCATGCCGAGCCCGCACAGCGCGGCCAGTAGGGCGGAGGTGATCATGGCCGCCACCACCCTTCGCCACGCTCCAGCACGTCCGCGTCGAAACCGGCCTCGGCGAGCCGTTCCACCGTTTCACTGCGCAGCGGCACACCGGGCACAGCTCGGCCGGAGGGATCGGGGCGGTAGACCTCGTTGGAGATGATCTGTGTGTCGTCGGCGTCGACGACTTCGCGGATCGAGGAGACCACCCGGGTCTTGTCGTCGCGGGCTTCGGCCAGGTGCACCACGAAGTGCAACGCGGAGGACACCAGGAGGTTCGTTGCCTCCAGCCCCAACCGTTCCGGGCTCTGGGCGGCGTAGGTGGCCAGCTTGGTGAACGCCCCGCGGGAGGTGGAGGCATGCAGGGTGGCCATCGAGCCGTCATTGCCTTGCGACATCGCGTTGGCCATGGGCACGAGTTCGGCGCCGCGAACCTCGCCGACGATGACCCGGTCCGGCGACATGCGCAGCGCCCACCGCACCAGCTCGGCCTGCGAGATCGCTCCCTCGCCTTCGACGTTGGCTTCGCGGGCTTGCATCGCGATCACATCCGGGTGTGCCGGGTCGCGATCAAGGCCGATTTCGAAGTTGTCCTCGATGGTGATCAGTCGCTCGGCTGCCGGGATCGCCGAGGCCAAGCCTCGTAGCATCGTCGTTTTCCCGATCGCGGTGCCGCCGACGACGAGCACGTTGAACCGGGCGCGCACCATCGCGGACAGCAGCGCTTCCAGCCCGGAATCGATCGTGCCCAGCGAGCGGAGCTGGGCAAGGGTGACCTGTTGGAACCGGTGCCGGCGGATGGACACCGAGGGGCGGCCGGTCACGGCCATAACTGCGAACATCCGCGACCCGTCCGGCAACTCCACGTTCACCCCGGGCGAGCCCCTGTCAAACCGGCGCTCCTCAACCCCGGAACGTGCCGCGAGCGAGCGCACCAGACCGATCAGTTCCTCGTCGGAATCGGCTACCGGCGGCAGCTGGGCACGTCGCCCGTCGGCGTAGCGCACGAAAACGCGATCGGCGCCGTTGACGTTGATGTTTTCGACGTCAGGGTTGGCCAGCAGCGGCTGCAGGCCGCCCATGCCGAACACCTCATCCAACACCGAGGTGACAACCTGGCGTTCGACCTCGTCGGGCACCAGTCCGGCCCCGCTCGGACGGGTTAGCTCCTCGTGGGCGTAGGCGTCGGCAGCCTCAGCAGCCAGTTGTTCGGCCAGACTGCGCCGCGCTGCCTGATCTGGTGGTGGGCGCCCGGCTTGTTCGTCGTGCCGGACGCATTCGGCCAGACCTTCCGAGACCGCGGTGCGCACCCGGGCCCGCAATGCAGAAGCCGCGGGGTGGGTTTCGTGCACCGTGTCGTGCTCTGCGCTGGTCATCACAACACCTGCCCGTTGCTCGTGGCCCGCACCGCGGCCTCGGCATCACTAGTGCGGTGGGCCTGGATGTGGTCGATCACAGTGCGGGCAAGCCGGGCACAGGCCTGCCCGAGCGCAGAGCGATCCGGTGTGCGGCCCCGCGGATGGCCACACAGCATCGACGCGCCCGAACGGTCATGGGGGAGTCTGGCCATGACCGGAACACCCAGCTCTCGTTCCGTGTCCCGGTTGCTGTATCCCTCGCCAACGAGCACCAACCCCGGCGTGCGAGCCCAGGACGCCATCGGCTTGAGCAGCGATGCCAGATGTGAAAGCTCGTCGGCCAGAGGTCGCGCCATGACCACCAGCGCATCGGCACCGCGCACCAGCGGCAACGCAGGCGAGGACGGCTCCAACCGTCCCGCATCCACCAACACCGTCGAGTCCGGGGCACCGGCGGCAGCCTGAAATACCGGACGACCACGGGAGGTCAAAGCTGACAGCGCCGCTCGCGCCTGTTCGGCAGAGACCGGTCCCACCACGACCGGCAGCCCCCCAGTCAACCGCTGAACGTGGTCGGTTACCACGTCGGCCGCGGTCTGGCGTCGGGCTGCCGCGGCCAGCGACACCAACCCCGGCGAGGTCGGCAGGCAGAACCGGGCACTGAGATCACCGCCAGACGGATCGGCCTCCAGCACGCTCGCTTCGCCGACAGGCCACCGCGCGGCCATCGCCAACGCCGCGGTCGTCACGCCAGGCGAGCCCTTCACCGAGCACAGTCCGATCAACATCACTGACCCCCTCCTGCCGCGACCGCGACCAGCGACAACTCACCGGGTGGCACCGCGGCGACCTGTCGCGCGCTAGCGGCGGGCAACTGCAGCGACACCACCGTCGATTGGTCACTGCCCGCAGGCTCAACACCGACGACCACCGCCGGCCACGGGCCACCAGAGACCCCGCCCTGCGAAGCCGAACCGCTGCCCTGCGAGCCAGGAGAGACGATCACCGACACTGCGGTCCCGCGTGCCAGCTGCGGCGGCATTTGCCCCGGTTTGGCCGCCACCGCCACAATCGCCTGCCCCGCCGCAGGCACCTGCGGGCGCCCGAGAACAGAACGAGTCAGAAACGTGCCGGCGGGCAGCGCATACGCCATCGGGCGCCCCAGCACGCTGGAGGACTGGCTCGCCAACACGAGCTCGGACCCAGCATCCGTGGACACGGTGACCTCTCGCAGGTCCGACGGTGCCAGGACGTGGCCGGCCTGCACCGGATGCGCCAGGCTCAGAACCGGTTCCCGTTTGCCCACCTGCAGCACAGTGATCACCGACCCCGCCACACAGATCACAACCAGCAACACACCGAGCACCAGGTAAGGCACACGCCGCCGGGGGCCGTGGGCCAAGCGGGAGGTTTCCCCGGGTCTGCGTCCGGCCCAGGATCGCGACGGGCTCTGTGTCCCGGAGGACGTCGCCGTAGAAGTAGCCATAAGGCGTCTCCAAACATGCCGGTACCTGCACCCCGATTCCGCAGAATTGGGAGAAAATAGGTAGTTTCGAAGTTTGAATTGTCTATAGTGGATTTTCTGCTGCTAATTGGGAGCGTTGTTCAACGCTTGGGACTCGGCCACCTCGAACGACGCTATAGACGTGGTGGTCAGGTCCGGCAGCGTCCCGCCTCCGGTTGGGCCGGACCAGGTGACCGTCCATGTCACCGTTGCCTCGATCGGATACGCGTGGCTCTGATGCGCCTGGGAACTCTGCCGGTAGGTGTGGCCACAGTCCGGCGAGGTGGCGCGGGGATCGGTGTCCGGCGGGAACGGTGTTCCCGGACCTGGACAGCTCACCGTCGAGCCATCACCCATCGACCACCGCACCGAGCTCGGGGAGGCGGTCGCCGTCACCGAGACACCCGGCACCGAGGCCGTGGCGGTCTGGGGCTGCCACTGCCCACGATCCAGCCACAGCCACGTCGGCAACTGAACCAGCTGCGTGTCGGCAGGAGATGCCTGGATCTGCGGAGAGGGCAACCGCAACTGGCTGTATGCCTGTTGCGCGAGCTGCTCCGGAGACGGACCCGGCTGCTGACCACCTGGGATCCACACCGGGGGCCGGAAGAGCCCATCAGCCCACCCTTCACCAGAGCACTGAAACACGTACCACTGTCCCGACGGTCGCGGCTGCTGCTGCGCCGGTCGCGGTGAAGCCGGGGCGATGCGGGAGCGGTGCACGGCTGGCCTAACGGTGACCGCACCGCCGCCCGAGTCCTCGAAGGAGATGGGAGTCGTGCCCTGGCTCGGTGGTTGGTAATCGCTGGGAACGTAGTGGCAGTCGGCCAGCGGAGGCCGATCCCCCGCGATCACATCTCCTTGCGGAGGCTTCGGAGGCGAGTCCTGCGAAGCCTCGCCACCGTCGTCCTCGGATCCGCTGCCGGAACCAGGCTGGTTCGGCTTCGACGGGGCACTGGGTTCACCGCCGCTCCCGGCGCCGAGCTGGCAGCCGGCGTAGTCGGTCTGGCCACACTCGACATTGCCCCATCCGTCACCTGCCAGCGCCGTGCCTGCACCGGCGATCAGGCATGCGGAGACCGCGGTGGTGACCAGGGTGGTCCTGCCTAACATGTCCCCACCCCCTGCACGGAAAACCGGGACACCCGCCAGCTGCCATCAGGCTGCGTGACCACCTCCGCGGTGATGGATCGACGTCCACCGCCGGTCTCGTCGGCCAACTGATCAGTACCGCTCCGGTACTTGAGCCAGTTCGCTGAATCTCCGCAGTCGGAGAGCATCACGGTGCGCGGATTACCGGGCGGCTCGACCGAGGACACCGTCGGATGGTTCGCCGGACGCCCACGCGTCACGAGCTTGTTGACATGGTCGGCATACAAGCTGCGGCTCAGCGTGCTCAGCGCATCGCCTGTCGCATACTCGGCCAATGCGGGCGACCGCCAATCCGAGGTTTCCGCGGCTTGGCCCATGGCCTGCCACATCTGCATGTAGACCTCCCGTGCTCGGGCAGCGGCGAGATCGGCGGGCGATGAGGTCGTGGCCGGGGGAGACACGACCTCATCGGTGGCAGGAGCAGGCGCGTCCGCCGCTTGCTCGCAGCCCGCCATCAGTGGGAGAAGAACGACCGTGGCGACGGAGACAATGCCGACCCCACGAGGTATCCGGCGGCCTCGCCAGCTTGCTGCAGTTGCAGGCGACACCAGCACCATCGACGCTTGATCACGTCCGGAGCCATGGTCGATGAGGGGGACATCGTGCTCCACCCCGCGCTGGTCGCTTTGTTGTGGGCAAGCCTCGGCGGACTCCTCAGCGTGCTCATCAGCCTGGCGGGAACGCCGCCAACGCGGCAGCGCAATCGCCGAGGATCGGTAACCGGTCTCTTCGCGATCGCCTTCGGCGTGCTCTGGTTGCTGATCTGGCGACTCCACGCTCCAGTCAATATCGTCGTGGCCGCGGCCTTCGCTGTCGTCGCGGTGCCTCTGGCCTGGGAAGATGCCCTCACCCAGCGATTGCCCAACCGCCTGATCGCGATCCTGGCCGCGTTGGTCGGCAGCGCTGTTGCGGCAGGCACACTGCTTACCGCCGATCTGGAGCCTTTGGTGCGCGCCGGCGTGGGCGCGGCAGGGTGCCTGGTGTTCTTCGCGCTGATCTACGTACTGGTCCCCAGCGGCTTGGGCGGCGGAGACGTCAAACTCGCGGCGCCGTGGGCAGCCGTACTCGCTTGGTTCAGCTGGCCAGCGTTGTTCAGCGGATTGTTGGTGGCCTGGCTCGCCGCGGCACTGATCCATCTCGGCCTGCGAACGGTCAGCCGACCGCTCTCGACTGTGCCGTTGGGACCGTGCCTCATCGGGGCGAACATTGTCGTGATGCTGATCGCCGGCGCCGACGGTGTCATGACCGGCTGACTCACGGAGGGGCATGAGACCTCCAAGATTCGGGAGATGGCCTGCGGGGGATTGCTGGAACGTGGTGAGCAGGTCGTGTTCAGCCGGCCTGTACCAAGGGGCGTTCGGCGCGCTCTGAGGGGTGCACACGCTGCTGGCTCGACAACGAGCCATAGGGAGCAACGGCAGCCGCCAGCTCGTAGGCCAGCGGACTGAGTTCGTAGCACGCCGCGAGCCCTGCCCCGGTGCACTGGATCAGGCCACTGCGGTCGAGGCGACGAAGCGTGCGAACGAGGGTGCTCGCCGGTATGCGGTGATCACGCCCGCAGACACCGTCCGAAGTAGAGGCGTTGCGAAGGCGGTCAAGGAGCTCGTCGTAGCAGTGCGGTCCTGACCACAGCGCCATGAGCACATCCGGCGTCCAACGCCCGCGCATCACGCGACAGACCTCGACCAGCTGTTTCTCTCGCCCCTCTGGCGCGACGGAGTGCGACCGTGCCGCAGGGACCCGAAGCGAACTCGTGGGAGCAGCCGCGGCCCGGTTGGCGACACACACCCGGTCTCGCCCGGTGCGCTTGGCCTGCTGCAAGGCACCGTCAGCCGATGAGATCAGACTAGAGAGATCCCATCCGTCGGTAGGGCCACGTACTGCCACGCCCACCGAAACCGTCATTCCTGCCAACGTCGCAGGCTCACCTGACGTCGAGGTCACGGCCGTCACTATGGCCCGTACCCCGGAGCGGATCGTCTCCGCAACCTGTACCGCGTGATCGCTGCCGGTCGGTAGCAGCACAAGAAACTCGTCACCGCCGTAGCTGCCGTACCGGCCGACGAGCGCGTCCTCGTCGACGGCGTCACGAACGATCTGAGCTGTCCTGACTAGGGCGTGGTCCCCCGCTTGATGCCCCCACACATCGTTGATCTGCTTGAACCGGTCGAGGTCGATCAGCAACAGCGCGGCCTGACGGGCTTCTCGCAGCAGCTCCGGAGCTTTCGACTCCCACCCCCACCGGTCGGCCAAGCCGGTGAGTTTGTCCAACGCACGATGCTGGCACAGTGGGCAGGGTTTCGGACCTTCGATGACCATGACGTCCTCCTGACGGCGTGTGTGAACCACCTGGTTGTTCAGGACGGATAACTCCCAACGGGTTTCGGTCCTACAGGGAGCAAAAACGGGCCTTCGTTGCTGGTATGTCCACTGTGGGACCAGGAGGGCGTGGAAGGCCAGAGTTGACAGGTTGACAATCCGTGTCAACAAATGATCGTTTCGCTCGGAAAACGAGCTCCGGATAGTGGATGTCGAGCAACGCTTTCCTGGCCTAGAAAGTTCCGTATCTCCCGTGGTTACATTTCGCATGCCGCCCCCCGACGGAAATTGATATTGGAAGTGCGCTGGGGTGCCCGAGCCGGACAGAAGGGTCATCGCGGATCTTGTTTCCCCAGATCAGCGGTATGGAGCTTCCTCAAGTCCGCTATAGTGGACTCGCTGGCTCGAATGTAAACATCGGCAGAATCGTCGTCAACTGGAACAGACTGACGATTGCACAAGTACCCCGGCGTTCCGTTATAGTGGACTCGCTACTGCTCGGAGGAGGTGTGATCATGGAGGCCGAGGGCGGCGAGTCGCGGCAGGAGACGTTTGCGATCAAATTGCGTCGCCTCTTCGATAGCGTTCGATCCGAATCCGGCGACACATACACGCCTCGGGAAGTCGCCGAGGCGCTGACGCATCGGGGGCGCAAGATCTCCCGCGCGTACCTCTACCAGCTGCTCAAGGGAGAAAGTGAGCCTGGGTACGCGGTCGTGGAAGCCCTCGCCGAGTTCTTCGATGTACCGCTGGACTACTTCTCCAACACCCCACGAGGTGAGGAGCTCAACGTCCAGTACGAGCTTCTCGCGAAGCTGGGAGACAACAACGTGCGGGAACTGGCTTTCCGAGCCAAGAACCTGACGCCGGAGGGCTTGCGGAACGTGCTGCGGTACATGGAGTTCGAAGAGCACCGCACCAAGGACGAGGGGCACACGTCCGAGTGAATCGCTAGCGTGCGCGTGTTGGCTGCCGTCATGGTTGGACCAACGATCGGAGGTGAGGACATGTTCACTCCGAAAGGGAGGGAACGGAGGCTCCGTCAGCAGCTTCGCGCGGAGCTATCCATTCTGGACATCAGCCATCCGATCGACATGACCGAGGTGTGCCAGAGGCTTGGCGAGCACCGTGGCCTCACCATCCGGCTCCTTGCCATTCGCCTCGAAGTCCCTGGCCCCTTCGGGTTGTGGCTTCGGACCAGCAGCGCCGACTACATCATCTATCAGCAGGAGACGACGGTGCTGCATCAGCAGCACATCATCGCGCACGAACTGGGACACCTTCTCGCAGGGCATAGCTCCGATGACGGCGATGACGCGGTGTGGGCAGAACTTCTCCCGGACGTCCCGCCGGATCTCCTGCGCCGAGCGCTGCGTCGAACGCACTACGACACAGATCAGGAACGCGACGCCGAAACCGTCGCGACTCTCTTGCTCGAACGCGCCGCGGTAGTCAGTGCAGTCACCAGCCCTGGTAGCTCACCGCGAGCTCGTCGAGCCCAGCGCTCCCTCGGCGATCGGCAGGACTGGCTATGAGTCCCGTAACGGTCGCACTGCTGTTGGCACTGGGATGGTTTGGCTACCGGCTGCTACGAGAACCCGGTGATCTCGCGCTCCGGGCCGTGGTTGCTTGGATTTTGTTGCGGGTATTCGGGACGCTAGTCGGCCTCAGCGAGATCGTCTCGGAGAGTGCCAGCAAGCTGATCTACAACCTCGCGCTCAACGGCTCCTGGTTCTGCCTGATGCTGTTCTTCCTGTTCTCGGCTGTGGGGCAGGGAGCCGTCCGTAAAGCCTGGGGCGAGGCTGTCGTACTTGCGGGCACGTCGGTCGTGATGACACTGGCCATGCTGGCGACACCCACAGCGCTACGAGAGACCGTCTTTTCTCAGACAGGGCGATTGCCTGCCGACATGACCGAACACGGCGTGGCTGTCTTCTACTTTGCCGGCTCGCTGTACTTCGCTTACGCAGCAGGACGAACTGCCTACTGGGCAACCCAATACGCTGCCGAGTCGGCGCCACGCGCCCGGTGGGGATTTCGGGTCGCTGCAGTGGGGTTCTCGTGCTTGGCCGTGGCCGCGGCGATCCGAGGAACCTTCGTCGTGATCCGCTGGTCGGGTGGCGACGTACCGACTCAGCTCGAAACTGCCGTGAACTTGCTGGTTCCCCTCGGGATCCTGGCTTTCGTTCTCGGCGTCTGCTTCGTCGGGCTTTCTGCTCGCTGGGCAGCCGCGCGACTCTGGCTCCGACGGCGCCGCCAGTTCCATGCCCTTCGGCCGCTGTGGCAGTGCCTTCACACTGCATTCCCAAACGATGAACTCGAAGCGAGCAAGAACAACCATCGCGACGAGATCGTGCCGGCACGCTTGCACCGTCGCTTCTGGCGCCGCGTAGTCGAAATTCGCGACGGGATGGTCCAACTCAGCCCACACCTCGCCGACGCCGGATATGACACTGATCGTCCCGCGCACGAGCAGGCCGAGACGGTCAAAGTCGCCATTCAACGTCAACTCGCAGGCGACGAGCCGAGCACGAGATCAGCGATCCTCGTGGCCGCACCAACTGGCGTCAGCCCGAACGAGGTCGACGGGGAAATTAACGAGCTCTTGGCACTCGCCCGCGCACTCTGAACCAACAACCCTGACGGAGGCTCATTCGTGCAGCGATTGATCACGGCGGACACGATCCTGACCGGACGAGCAGGTCAATCCGTGCCCAATGGTGCGGTACTCGTCGACGATGACCGGATCGTGGCCCTCGGACACCGCGACGAGGTCAGCCGACAAGCCTCCAATGAGGCCGTCTTGCACGAATACGCCAAGCACACCGTGCTACCAGGGCTGATCAACTGTCACGTGCACCTCGCCCTAGACGCCAGCAGTGAGCCGCTGCAGCACTATCTCGACTCGGATGACACCGAACTTCTGCTGGCCATGGTCGGCAGAGCCCAGGCCGCCGCGCGGAGCGGCGTCACGACATTGCGCGACCTCGGAGACCGCGGCGGTCTCGTCTTCCACGTGCGCGACGCGATCGAGCGTGGCACCCTCGCCGGACCCCGCATCCTTGCGGCCGGTGCACCTCTCACACCCCCGAGCGGGCACTGCCACTTCTTCGGGGGCGAGGTCGATGGCGAGGATGCCATCCGAGCACGTATTCGTGACTCCGCCGACCGTGGCGCTGACCTGATCAAAATCATGGCCTCGGGCGGACAGATCACGCCGACATCGCCGCCGATGTGGGCCTCGCAGTTCACCGGAGAACAGCTTCACCTCGCGGTCTCGGAAGCAAGTAGCGCGGGGCTGCCGGCGGCAGCTCACGCTCACGGCACCGAAGCCATCGCTGCAGCGGTCGATGCAGGGGTCAGCACCATCGAGCACTGCACGTGGATGACCAACGGCGGTGGGTACGAAACCCGTGACGACGTCGCCAAAACCATGGCAGAGCGCGGAATCCACGCGTGTCTCGCCTGGCCACCGCACTGGCGCGCCTTCCTCGAACGGCTCGGCCCAGACCGAGCCGAACAAATCGTTAAGCGCGTGCGCTGGATGCGCGACCTCGGTGTCCCCATGATCCCCGGCACAGACGCCGGCCTACGCGGGTCGACCTTCACCGGCTACGCCGAAGCGCTCGGACTCTACGAATACCTCGGGTTCTCCCGAGACGAGATCATCGAAATGGCCACAACGACAGCTGCAGAGGCGCTCGGCCTGCGCAACGTGGGCAGCCTCGCCCCCGGTTACAGCGCTGACATCATCGCAGTCGAGGGCGACCCACGTTCCGATCTCGCTGTGCTGGGACAGCCACACCTCGTCATGGCACGTGGACAGATAGTAGTCGATTGATGGTCCGGCCGACTGTTTCAAGCGTTCAGCAACTAGGTCGCGCCGGGCTGGTCCCCAACCCAACTTGGTTTACGGAGCCCTCGTGAGCCCGCTGATGCTAATGGTGTTCGATGAGCAGGATGTCCATGGCGAAGTGCTTTCGCTGACCCAGAAGTGTCGGATCGCCCCGATATGCTCCTCGCCATGACCGATGACCAGTGCTCAGCGACCTTCACGCTTTCACCCGAGGAGTGCACTTGGCTGGATGCGTTGCCGGATGCTCCGCAGCTGAGTGAACCAGATCATTGAACGTTTTCCACTTGGGTTCAACCTGCGTGGATGAGGCTGCCGATGGCGTCGACGAGTCGGGTCGCTTGCCGGGGGCTGGAGCGGATCTTGCGGAGGATTTTCCAGGATTTGAGCTGGGCGTTCGCTCGTTCGCCGGCGCCGCGTAGCCGGGCGTGTGCTGTGTTGACAGCCTTCTCGTTTCCCGACAACCGCCGATGACGCTCGCCGGTGTCGGGATCACGAGGCGGACGGCGGTGCGGCACTTCGACATTCGATCCGGCTCCGCGGTAGGCGTTGTCGGCGATCACTCGTACTCCGGCGTGTTCGAGTGCGTCGAGCAGACGGTGTTCACGCGCCGGTCCCATGTCATGCCGCGCACCCGGCAACGCCGGCGAGGTCCAGATCAACCGGCCCGCCGGATCCGCCACGACCTGCACGTTCAGCCCGTGTCTCTTCTGTTTTCCGGAGTAAAACGGGCGATCTCTGCCGCCGGTCATGCCCACCCGGTCGGTCCGCAGCAAGGTGCCGTCGACGATGACGAACGCCTTCCGCCGCGCGACCTCGACCGCCTCAGCCAGGGACACCGCCATCGCGGCGAGCACGTCGAGGGCTTCGCGGATATAGCGGAACACCGTCGCCAGCCCGATCCCGAACCCGCCCGCAAGATCGGCGTAAGTCTCGCCTTTGCGCAGGTAGGCCAGCACCAACAGGGCCTGCTGGCCAGCGTCCAGGCGCCGCCAGCGGGTCCGCCGTACTCGCCGTTCACGGCGTAACGCCTCGGCCAGCATCGTCAGCGAACGACTGGACACCGACATCGACGACGGGTAAGAAAGCACCTCGAAGCTCCTGGTAGAGACAGAGTTGATCTAGTCAATCCACTCGTCTACCAGGAGCTTCTTCTCTCCCCGCACCCAGCCTCACCAGCGCCACGACCCCACCACGCCAAGTGGAAAACGTTCAGTGTCCCGTCGACGCGCAGTCACACCACGTCGACGGGGCACCCCTTGGGGGCCTGGTGATTCCCCCGAACACCAGGCCCCCGAGGGAAGCCCCTGCCTTTTCGTGACCAGGAGAGCGCGCATGGTTCTGCACCCCACCTCGTGGGTGGAAGAGGGCGGGTGGACGTTCCGGTGGGAACCGGGCGACGTGCACATGGTCGTACTGCGCGGCATCGGCCTCGGGGCAACGTGGGGTAACCGCCGCATCGTCGCCCGAATCCCTGTCAACCCCGAGGGCTGGCGCGACGACAACGACCTCCTGGCCCACGCGCGCGAATGGCTACTGCAGCAGCAGGCCAACAAGCCCCAGCGTCGCTGTTGATCCATACCCCTCATCTCCCGCTCGGTGCCGTGAAGTTCCCACCACTCCTGCCGACACCGGAGCGGGTTCCAACCGTGAAGCGCCTTGTCCTGTATGCGTGATCCCGATCGCTAGCTGCACCTCGGTGTGCACTGGCACGCCTATGTCGAGATGGGGCTGCTCAAATAGGGTTTGAGACGCAGCCGCAGTCCGCTCTTCGCTTTGCATCTTCGAACTCAGCTCACAGAACCCGCTGCGCTAGGTAAGGTTGCAAACCTGGAGCGTTACGAGGTGAGCGATGATAGCGGAAGATAGGACTGGACTGGCATGACGAGACCAACCCTGCACCAGGACACGGCCTACTTGGAGCTGGTTCGCGACCTCGGCTCAGCAACCATGAACCTCGTTCAGGGTGTAGGTACAACCATCTGTGCGGTTGTCCGAGGTACTCATGAGAGCCTCTGGATCGGACTGACTCCGCACAACCAGCTCGCATGGCGGTACGCGTTGGCCATCCCTGTTTCCGAAGGAGCTGATCGGCCTCTTGGCTACGAGGATGTAGCTTGGATTATCAGGCGCTCAGAAAGCATTCGCAGGCACGATCGAAACCGATTCGAGTCGCTGACAAGCGTTGGAGATCTACATGGCGCCCCTGTGCTCGACGCCAGTGATTTCCTCGATGACCCTGTATTGGACACAGCGAGCGACGCTCTACGCGCCACCGTTCTTGGTGCTGTTGGCGAACCAGCAGCTCTACCTCCGGAGAACAAGACCCGACTCGCTGGGTTTTCCTGGAGTGAGCAAAGTGAATTCAACTGGGCGCGACTATATTTCACAACCTCCGATAATCCCAAGGTGATCGGCGTTGATCTCGATATCCCTACCGGTAGGGCCAATCTTTCCAGGTTGATGAGAAATCTCGAAAGCGGAGCTCTCTCGCCTTGGGGCGATCACGCTCGCCGCCAGCCCGACCCGTTCTGTGACCAACTCTTTGACCTACGCTCGTAGGTCTATACCAGGTTGATACCCCTCGGCAGTTCATCGATCAACTCGACTTATTTTTGCCACGCCGACTGCAGCACTCACTTCGAACTCAGACGCATCCCTTCGCACATTTTGCAACATCGCCGATCACCTTGGTCTGAATAGGTGAACCTCCGCTGAAATGGTTGCCCATCGTTGGCTGGCCCTATAGCTTGAGTCGTGCGTTTATTGGTCGGCGCATTCTATTCTATTAAAAGTCCGAAATTTCCTTTTGGAGTTGTTTTGAATCGTAAATTCTTGCCCTGGGGGTCTGCAATCGGCACGGCGGTGCTTCTTCTTGCAGGGAGCATCTTGACTCCGGCGGCAGCGGCCCCGCCACCGTCAGATCCAGCACCGATGCAGTGTATCGATGCTTTTGATCACGATCCTGACTATGTTGGAAATGGCTGGGTAGGCGCGCTGGTTTATACGGCTTCCGGCGAAGAAGGGGAAGTGAATCTTTTATGTGGGGATGAATTATCAGGTGTTATCCACATTGCACATCCGGCGTCAACGGGCAGTGTTCACCCAGTCTATCCAGATACCGAATACGGTTTCGGAGCGTGTTTCGAGCAGACCATTACTCGTGGCAAATCAAGTGTTCAGCCAGATGGTCGCGTGCGCTACGTAATGTACAATCTAACTTCTAGGGTAACCTCTACGGCGATCGTCGATGGCCAACGGCGATTCACCTATACTTTGTTTACCGACAGCGCACCGCAAGGTGACAACTGGCTCGGCTGCTCCGCCCTTGGGGAACAAGAAGACCTGAACGCGACAAATAGCTAACCTGGATCGCGCCTCACGCGCCTCGATCGGCTTAATAGACGTGAGGCGCTCCTCACCTTACACGCGTTCACCACGTCTCCCTGAAGGCGAGATCGGCCGCAGGCAGCTCTCGCTTGGAAGATCTGATTCCCTATTACCTAGGGGCAAGGTTCACTGTGCCGAGAGCACAGCCGCCAATCGACCCCTCGCAATTCGTACCTGCTCGCACAGGCCACCACGCCATTGGAGACGGCGGACTACCTGAGGACAATTCCGAACGAAAAGTTTTCAAAGGGTATACCCAGGAGCGGATCTAGTTCATGCCTTTCCAGTAGTTGGCGTACGGTTTCGATCCCGTCGGGTGGACGGTATCTGGGTATGTGTCCGGAATGGCGCCATCGGGCCAGGAGTCGTTCGCGTGCGCGGGGTGTGAGTCAGCCGCGGATTCCGTGTTGTTCGCTGATGGGGCGGATGAGTTCTTCGGCCAGGCAGTCGGTGCGTACTGGGCAGGTGGCGCAGACTTCGGTGGCGCGTCGTTGTCGCCAGCGCGCTTGGTCTTTGGGCTCGGCGTAGCTTTCGGGGCCGAACCACAGGTCAAGTATGGTGTCGTGGCAGGCTGCGTGCTGGCTCCAGCGAGCGTTTTCCACTTGGCTTAGCAGGGTTGCGGTGCTGGTGAGGGTGGGTGTGGGGAATGAAGAAGCTCCTGGTAGACGAGTGATTGTCTAGATCAACTCTGTCCCACCAGGAGCTTCGGTGCTTTCTTACCCGTCGTCGATGTCGGTGTCCAGTCGCTCGCTCACGATGCTGGCCGAGGCGTTACGCCAGGAAAGGCGGGTACGCCGGACTCGGTGGCGGCGCCTGGACGCTGGCCAGCAGGCGTTGTTGGTGTTGGCCTACCTGTGTAAAGGTGAGACCTACGCCGACCTCGCGGGTGGCTTCGGGATCGGGCTTGCGACGGTGTTCCGCTATATCCGCGAAGCTCTCGACGTGCTCGCCACGATGACCTCGCCCCTGGCGGAGGCAGTCGAAACCGCCAGGCGGAAGGCGTTCGTGATTCTTCTCGACGGAACCCTGCTGCGGATCGACCGGGTCGGTATGAGCGGTGGTCGGGATCGCCCGTTCTACTCCGGAAAACAGAAGAGACACGGGCTCAACGTGCAGGTCCTCGCGGATCCGGCCGGGCGGTTGATCTGGACCTCGCCTGCTCTGCCGGGTGCGCGGCACGACATGGGTGCGGCCCGTGAACACGGCCTGCTCGCCGCACTCGCACACGCTGGGGTTCGGGTGATCGCCGATAGCGCCTATCGCGGCGCGGAGGCGAATGTCGAAGTTCCGTACCGCCGTCCACCGCGAGACCCCGAGACCGGCGATCGTCGTCGGCGGCTGTCGGCCAACGAAAAGGCCGTCAACACAGCGCACGCCCGGCTACGCGGGCCGGGCGAACGCGCGAACGCCCAGCTCAAGTCCTGGAAGATCCTCCGCAAGGTCCGTTCCAGCCCACGGCTGGCGACCCGGCTGGTCAACGCCGTCCGCAGCGACACCCACACAGCCTTAACCCAAGTGGAAAACGTTCATTGCTGCAACTTGGATCCTGGACATCCGTCCGAGCATGTCAGCTTTGTGCAGTCGCAGGATTACGGGGACAACGAGACCCTGATCTCGTGGTGGGTGTGGTGGAGCGAGGCCGGCCACTCGCTCTCTGCGCGAAAGGAGTGCGAGGTGGAGCGACTTTCGCAGAACCTCGACGCTGACCTGTGTCTGTTGCCGACCGGTCACTGGGGTAGGCACGCCTACGTTTCCAGTGGACCCGGTGGGGGAGGGTCCGGATCGCCTAATCCGCTTCCATGCTGCTACGACTCGGCCCGTTCGACGATTGAAGAGCCGTTGAGCGGTGCCACATCGGGCAGACAGAACGGCGAAGCTTTGACCTTCCTTCACGCGGTAGATCAGGTGTGGTCCGTCGAGGATGGACGGACCGCCTGGCCCCTTGCTCTCCGAGTCGACGGACAGTCAGGTCGAACAGCGGGGGTGAGATAAGTGCCCGCTGCAACTGCGAGGTCGTCACTCGCAGCTGCGATTTAGTGCGGTGAGTGTCACGAGCCGAGTTCTACGGACAGCGCTGACTCACGGCTGTCTCCGGTTTGTCGAGAGGTGGCCAGGAGTACCTTCGACCGGGCTGAGTCCGGGAACTGATCACCGGCCGCGTTGGTCGCCCCACAGGAGGATGTGCAGTCGGCCAGACAGATTCCAGTCCCGTCTGATCGCTTCCTCTGCAAGCCAGGGCATCCGTCCCAGGACTACTTCGGGCGTCGTCCCTTCGGGCATGATCCACACGGGTTCAAGGCCGAATTCGGCGGCATGGAGCGATATTTCGTCCAGGTCTTCTGCGCTCGACACGGCGAATTTGAAGACGGCCTTTTGGGAAGAAGCGAAGTTGCGAAGAGCATCGGGGTTGATCCGGTGTAGGCGCGTTGCATCGCTTCCCGCGAAGGATGCGGTTTTCGGCGACACGTTGAACTGGCTGACATATTCGATTATGTCAGGATCCGGAGTGATTGTTCGTTTGGTCTCGATCTCAATCCGGCGCCCTGCGATTGCTAAAGACCGAACAAGAGGCTGGAGCGCATCCTGCTGGAGCAACGGCTCGCCGCCGGTGATGACGACTAGGTCGGTCTTGTAGCTCATAGCCCAACGGTGTAGGGCCTTCGCTGTGATTTTCTTGCCTTCCAGGCGTGGGTTGAAACGCGTCCAGTCCCAGGTATACGGGGTGTCGCACCCGGGGCAGGACAAGTTGCAGCGTGAGAGCCTGATGAACAGGGCTGGTTTCCCGGTAGACGGCCCTTCCCCTTGGAGCGTGGGGCCGAAATGTTCTGCCACGAGCAGCGGGCGGGTGAGCGCGTCGTTCATAGCTGTCATGGCCGTGGCACCTCGTACTCGGCCCAACTGGTGGCGCTCTCGTATACGCGTACCGTGTCCAGACGCGCAGGGATCGTCGGCTCGACGTTCTCTTGGAACCAATGGGCGATGTGGCAGGCCAAGTTCTCGCTGGTCGGTTCGACGTCGAGGACCTTGTTCAGGTGTTGGTGATCTAGCGTGGCGTCGAGGTAGTGGCGGAGCGGACGCAACTCGCCGAAGTCCGTGACGAACCCCGGTGGATCCAAGTTCGCCGCTGAGAGCACGACTTCCACGGTGTAGGTGTGCCCATGGAGGCGGGAGCACTTGTGCTCGGGTGGCAGGCTCGGCAGGCAATGCGCAGCGTCGAAGGAGAAGCTCTTACCGATTCGGTAGCTCACGAATTCCACCCCAGTTCACTTGGGAATTTTGGTTGTGTTGGCGAGCAGCGAAGCCCCGAGGCGTATCTGCCGGGCTCGGGCGGCCAACTCGGATGGAGGGCGGATGCTCACCGGCGACTGCCTGGCGGCTGGAACGTGCAGTGAGGCTGGTGCAGGCGCGCGGCCTGTCGGCGCTTCGGGATGGTCAGGGTGAGGCAGTTCGAGCAGCGCGCGAAGTGACTTCTCAGTATCGCCTGCGTAGAGCCAGACCATCACCTCGGCTTCGAAGATGTCGCGAACCTCGGTGGCAGGTACCCGGGCGCTGATGACGTCGTCGATATCCCGTATGACGAAGAGGTCAACGAAGGTCCCCCAGTCATAGGTGCCGACGATCAGCGTCGGCTGACGCGTTCCGTTGCAGTAGCGCAAGGTGAAACCATCCCGCGCGACGGCGGTGAGCAGTGCATCGACCTCTGCGGGGAATGGCGTAGCTGCTGGATGGTGGTTGGCGTTCATAACGTGGCGGCACCGGTTCAGCGGTTGGCTTTGACGGGGACTGGCTGCGGCGAGGTGTCGGGGTGGGGGGAAACCGGCCGGGTGCACCTCGCCGCAACCAAATGGAAGTCAACCGGTCCGCAACCTTGCTAACCAGAGCAGAATTGCTGCACGAATGCTGCACCAATGCGGAACGCGCTGAGCTGACCTGCGCCGAAGCAGTGGCCACGTCCACGGGATTCACCTGATTGGAGTCGGCGTTGCGTGAGTACGCAGCTGTCGCTGGTAGTGCGAGCACCAGACAGTGAGGACGTTGGGCGGTTGTGTGCCCAGGCGAATGAGGTCGCCATGTTTCCTTAGGTCGGCAAGGACGCGTTGGTGGTCCAAGACCGGGTGTAGGTCAGCTCTGCCGTAGCGATGGTCCGGATCGTGGGGGGCGAGGTTGAGGAAGACGTAGTCCGCTGTAGTGAACAGCAGCTCGATCAGATCCGTCGGGTCCTCAGCGTGTCCGAGAACGTCGACGGCGTAGGCGAGCTGATGGCGTCGGGCGGGGAGCTGGTCAAGTGCGTGGATGCGGTGGGCTTCGTCGAGATCGCAATTCAGCCGCCAGCGTGCGTAGTCCAAGCACGGGTTATCCAGGTCGTAGCCGTGCACGTCGAGATCGGCCTGCAGTAGAGCTTGGGTGTCCAGCGCGATTCCGCATCCGACGTCCGCGACATCGGTGATGCTGTGTTCGCGTGCGAATTCCAGTAGGAAGGCGAAGAACGGGTCTTTGACTCCCATGTAGTGGAAGTGGGTCAAGTCGTAGAGGTACCCCACGCTCTGTTTGTAGAAGGCATCCCCGAGGCGTCCCCACTCGGTGTCGAGGAACGTCCGCAACGTTGTGAAGTGCGTGAGTTCGGGGCGAAAGCCTGCGCCGAGGTAGGTGGCCAACCGTTGCCACGCTGTGGAGATGTCAGCGTAGGCTCGCACCCCGCTCCTCTCGTAGCAGTCGGAGCTCGGCGGGATGTCCGCTCGTGCTTGCGAACTCGATGGCTTCGATGATCTCGACGACGTGGTGAGCGCGGTGGCCGCTGCGGCAGTCCGAGGCGTCGTTGCGGATGGAGTCGATGAGGTCCAGCACTCCGAGTCCGCGGCCGGTGGGGCCGGCCGCGGCATCCTGCGGAAGCTCCTGCCAGTCCTGTTCTCCGCGGCGGCGGTAGCGCACGGGGCCGTCGTGGAAGTTGGGGTCTGGTAGCACGAGCGAGCCTTCGGTGCCGTAGATCTCCACGTGCGGGCGTGCAGTGGCGGTGATGTCGAAACTCGTGGTCAGCGTGATGAGGGCTTGGCTGCGGGTGCGCAGGAGCGTGACTACGTGGGTCGGGGAGTCCGCTCGGAACGTGTTGCCGACCTGAGGGCCGGTTCGGATAGTGCGTTCGCTGCGGGTCGAGGTCGTGGTGGCTTCGACGTAGTCGATGGGGCCAAGCAGGTAGGTCAGCATGGCCAGGTAGTACGGGCCCATGTCTCCAAGCGGGCCGGCGCCGGAGGCATAGAACGGTTGTGGTGCCGGGTGCCACCTTTCGGGTCCCGGTGCCAGTAGTGCTGCATCGGCAGCAAGGGGGGTGCCGATGACGTCGGTGGCCAACGCGTGGCCGGCTGCGCGCGCGGGTGGGGCGAGCACCGTGTCGGGCGCGGCGCCCACGAGAAGTCCTTTAATGGATGCGGTGCGAAGCAGCAGCTCGGAATCGGCGGCGGTGAGGCCGAGCGGCTTTTCGACATAGACGTGGGCTCCGGCGTCGAGCGCACGGCAGGCGAGGTCGACGTGGGTTGCCGGCGGGGTGAGGATGACGGCGACGTCGATGTCGGTCGTAGCGAGGATGTCGTTGGGGCCGTCGGCTTTGGGGATTCTGTGGCGCTCAGCGAACGCGTCTGCGGCGCTGCGATCGATGTCAGCGCACGCGGTGATCGTGAGGTCGGCGGTGTGCTGGAGCGTGGAGAGGTATTCCTGTGCGACCTGGCCGCATCCGATGATTGCGCAGTGCAGGGGCGGCTGATGGCGGCCGATCATGCGGTCTCGCATTCGTCTTCGGTCAGACGCAGGGCGGAGGTGATCAGATCGAGGAACGCCGGATGGTGGGATTCGTCGAGCACGGGGATTTGGATGTCGAGGTAGCAGGCCGGCTCGACGACGTGACCGAGGGACGTGGTCGGCGTGCTCGGCCAGTTCTGGGCCAGGTGAGGGTCACCAGGTCCTGGCCACCAGTGACGGATGCCCGACCGGAACAGCTGGTCGGCGACGCGGTGGGCGTGACGAGGGGTGGGGAGCCAGACGCCGACGAGTGATCCGTTCGATGCGTCGGCACCGAGGCTGGGCGACTGCTCGACCGAGATGGGGAGGATGCTGCGTGTTATCGCCACGTCCTCGATCCGGTCGATCAGCGCATCCTGGAGTGGGCGCAGGACTTGCCGCAGGTCATCGAGGTAGTTGAGCTGGGGCAGAGCGCTCGCTGCGGTGATCTCGCTCATTCGGACGTTGCCTCGGCCTTGGACCGTGTCGGGGAGAGCGAGGCGGGTATTGCCGCCGACGGCCCGCATTGCGTGCAGTAGGTGGCGGTCGTCCGTGGCGATGACCCCGCCTTCGCCGGTGGCAACGAGTTTGTGGGTTTCGGTCGAGAACACCGCTGCCAGGCCGTGATGCCCGACTGGCTGTTTGTAGAGGGTGGTACCCCAGGCTTGGGCGCAGTCCTCGATCAGCGTGATGCCGCGCTGGGTGAGCTCGTCGGCGATGCGCTGGGTGTCCGGGGCTGGGCGGCCTCGGAGGTGGGCAAGGATCACCGCAGTGGTGCGTTCATCAAGTAGGGCTTCGATCTGTTCCCAGTGCGGGGTGAGGTCGTTGGTTGCGGGGGCGATGATCGGTGTTCGGCCGCTGCGAAGGACGGCGGTGGGGACCGAGATCCAACAGACCTCGGGGATGACGACCCGTTCATCGTGTTCGCGCTGGGGAAGGCACTCCAGGAGGAGTTCGAGGGCTGCCGTGGCAGAAGCGGTGGCGACTGCGCCGTGGCGGCCGAGGTGCCCGGCGACGTGCTGCTCGAACTCGCTGACCTGGTCTCCGGCGATGGCGCTGAGCGCTCCGGAGGAGACCACTCTCGTGATGCGTTCCAGCTGGTCGGTGGTGGTCAAAGTGCTGTATTGGTAGACGCCTTCGTCGAGGACGCGCGTCTGCCCGGTGATATCCATAGTGATGTCCCCAGGAGTGGCTGTGGTGAGTCAGAGCGTGGTGGCTGCTGGGATGCGGCCGAGAACGGGTAGCGGGGCGAAATTCTCGCCATAACGGGTGCCAATGCGGCTTCCCCACAGACGGCCCAGGGTTTCGGCCATCGGACCAAAATGCTCGGCGATGGGCTGTGAGGCATGCGCGGCGAGCGCCCGCATCTTGATGTTCCAGGTTTCGGTGACGTCGATGATGCGGTGTGCGGCGATCGGACCGTCAACGGTGAGCCCGTTGTAGGTATCGCTGGTGTAGACCCGGCGTGGGAAGCCGGTCGCGATCACGATCTCGGGCAGTGCCGCGGTCAGCGTGGCCGCCAGGTGCCGATGATCGGGATGCACGTCCTCCAGCGGATGCGTGATGACGATCTCGGGACGAGTCGCGTCGAGCAGATTGTGCAGCGTGTTCGCATTGACGGCCGGGTACGGCTGGTACGTGGCCCCCAGCACGTGTGCGGCTGCAGCAGCTTCCGCGTTGCGCGTGGCATCGGCATGTTCGGGCACCGCGATGATTACGGCAGTGCCTGCCTGAGCGAGATGAGCGAGCGTTCCGCCGGCCCACAGCTCGGCGTCGTCAGGGTGGGCCATGACCGTGAGCACGGACGCCGGGCTGGTTGCGGGGTTTGAGTCGATCACCACAGCTCCAGCTTCTCGATCACTTCGGCTGGCTTGGGCAACTCAGCGCTAGCGTCACCGGTGGGCTCCAGCGGCAACGGCAGATCGGTGCGCATGCGGATGAGGTCATGCCAGGCCAAGACCTGCTGCCACTGCTGCTCGACGAGCTTCCCCTTGGCGCCGGTGAGCCGACCGGAGGCCGGCAGGTCATCAAGGCTGAGTCCACCGTCGAGAAGACGGGCAGCGGTGGCTGCGCCGATGCCGCGAACGCCGGGAATGTTGTCGGCGGGATCGCCTTTCAGCGCGCAGAAGTAGGGCCATTGCGCTGGACCTACGCCGTAGCGGGCGATCACGTCGTCGGGGCCGATGTGCCTCTTGCCGGGGTGCATCGCCGTGTTGAGCACTCGGACCTGCTCATCGAGCAGCTGGTAGTAGTCGCGGTCGGTGGAGAAGATCCATGCGGGTCGGTCACGCGTGTGTGCGATGAGGGTGGCGATGACGTCGTCGGCTTCGGCGGTCTCGATCTCGATCCACGGGATGCCGTAGAGGTCGAGTCCACGCTGGACTACCGGGATCGCTTCCAGGGCCTTGCGCGCACCGTCGTCGAGCTCCCTGTTTGCCTTGTAGTCGGCATCGGAGTCCTGGCGTTCGACCGAGCCGTGCTCACCATCGAAGATCACGATCACCTCGGGGGCCGCCGTTAGCTCGTCGCGGATCGCGACCCGTAGCAGGGCGAAGAAGCCGAAGGGGGCGGTGAGGTCACGGGTTTTGTCCCGCGAGCGGATCTCCGCGGGAAACCCGAAGGCTGCTCTCCAGAGCAGATTGTGGCCGTCGACCAGCAACAATGGGACTTGAGCAGGCATCACCGCACCGCCTTTACAAACAACTCGGCGACTGTGGTGGGCTGGAAGTCCCTCGTCCGGTAGTACGCAGCCCTGGACAGGTGCCGGTAGCGTACCGGATCACCCAGCAGGTCCTCGGCAGCCTTCCACAGGGCGTGTTCACCACGTGCTCGCGGAACGACCACGCCGCCGGCCTCGGGGCCAGTGCCCACGAGGGAGGGCAGGTGGTCGATTTCGAAGCAAACCACGGGCGTGCCCACCGACATGGCCTCCAATGCGACGAGGCCGAAGGATTCCCGCAGGGAGGGCACGATTACCACGGCTGCCTCGGCAAGCCAGTCGGGCACCTGCGCCCAGCTGATACCGCCTGATCGCAGGTACACCCAGGGGCTGTGCGCTGCGGCGTGCTTACACCGGGACCACTCGTCGCCTTGGGCGCCGGGTGCGGTCTCGAACCCGGCATCGGTGACCACAACTTCGGCCGGACGTTCGAGCGATCGTGCCTCGTTAACCAGAGCTGGGATGTTCTTCTCCGGCCCGAGACGCCCCAGTACGCGGATAGGGGCTTGCCTGCGCAGCGTCTCCCGAGCCGCCTCGTCCGGGCATGGATGCTCGTGCAGTAGGCCATTGGGGATCACCCACCACCCATCGGTGTCGTAGCCCCGCTCGCGGGCTTGGTCGAGCACCGTGCTCGATGGGGCGACGACGTGCTCGACGCTGGCCAACGCGACGGCCAGGTCCTCGTCATGCCCGATGACGTGGGTGGCAAGGACCGAACGCGCTCGATGCTGGACGGCCACCCGCCCCAGGCCCCACAGAGCGTCCACGTACACCGAGACGTCGACCTCGTGCGCATCGAACGTGGCGGTGATCTCTCGGTGCAGCCGGTCACCTGCCTGGTGGATGGCCCAGCGCAATGCGTCGTCGTCGCATGGGAACGAGGCGGCGAGGGTGTTGAGCTGGATGACGTCCGGGTCGAGTTCCGGCTGCTCGGCGGCGGTGAGGATGATCGCGCGGTGGCCGAGCTGGCGCAGGCCCTGCGCCAAGGCCGCGGTGGCGCGTTCCATGCCTGCCGCTGCGTTCGGTGTGTAGGACGCGAGCAGGAACGCCACGGTCAGCGGAGGTTGGTCGTGTGCTTCAGTCACGCGTGATCACCTGCTTCGGAGGTGGGAGTGGTGTGGTCGAGGGGTCTGCGGGTATCTCCTCCCACGGGAAGGCGACCCAGTCGGCGACGTCCCAGCAGTAGAGGTCGGGCGGGGTGGGGGCGCCGCGGTTGCGGCACAGGGCGCAGGTGAGGAACCGGGTGTCGGGTTCGGCCCGGCGTCGGAGGGCATCGAGGACGGCGGCGAAAGTGGCTCCGGTGCCGCAGATGTCGTCGACCACCAGCACGGTTCCCGCGAGGTGCGTGGGCGGGCTGGGTTGCCAGGAGCCGAGGTCGCAGGTCACGGTGCCGGTTGCCGGGCTGTACGGCGCGTCGGTGGTGTTGTGGCTGGCGCGGATGATGTGTGCCTGCACGTCCAGGCGCGCGGCGATGCGGTGGGCAGGAGTGGTCCCGCCGTGTGCAATACCGATTACCGCGCTGACCTTGTCCATGCCGGCGCTGGTGGTGAGTTGACCAGCTGCGGTGGCCAGCAGGTCGCACGCCTGCAGCATCATGGAGTTGTGCATCCGCCACAGTCGGTGGTGCTCGAAGACGCGCTCTGGAGCGGCCGAGGGGTTGCTCATACTCATGCCGAACCATCCCTCCCGGTCAGGGCCAAGTCGGAGGGGTTGGTGAAGGTGCGCAGGGTGGTGATGCCGTCGGCAGTCGGGTCGTTGCGCCACACGCGCCCGTCGGCTCGGACGACCGTGAAGCCCCCTGCGTCGTCGCGGGTCCGCAGTCGGACAGTGACGGCCTCGGGGATGTCGAGGTCGGCGACGGTGGCGGCGGCTTCCTCATCGGTGAGTTGTTCGGCTCCGGCCAGCGCGGTGCCCTCGCCGATCGGAAGCATCTGCAGGAAGGTCACCGCTTCGACCCCTAGGTCCGCAGCGAGATCGACCATGCGCTGTGCAGTGCCGCGAGTGGAGGCCATCAGGACGCTTTGCAGCTGCGTGGGGATGCCGTGGGCGACAGTGGCTCGGACGCCGGCGACAGCGCGGTGAAAGCTCCCCGCTCCGCGCCAGCGGTCATGGAAATCTGCTTCGGGACCGTCCAGGCTGACCCGCACGGCGTCGACCTGTCCGGCCAGTACTTCGGCACGCCGCTGCAGATGCCAGCCGTTGGTGGTCACGCTCACCGCGCATCCGGCGCTAGTCAGTGTTGCCGCGAGGTCGCCGAGGTCGCGCAGCAGCAGCGGCTCTCCTCCGGAGAGGTCCACGGCCAAGATGCCGGACTCGCCGAGCACGGTGGCGATCCGCTGCCGATCCTTTCGGGCGAGTTCGGGGACAGCCTTGTCATCCAGGCAGTGGGGGCAGGCGAGATTGCAGCGCACCAGCGGGGACCAGCACACGCTGACTGGAACGTCACGGTCCAACTCGCCGGGGTGGATGGTGGGCCAACGCGCCACCGAGCTCCCGGGCAAGCGGGCTCGCCCGAGGGCGATCAAGTCCTCGGTGCTGTGTGTCAGCCCGGTCAACGGGTCATGGACGTAGCGGGTATGACCGCACGCACCGGTGGCGAAGACTCGATGCGTCGTGGCGGTGGCCGCGGTGTGCTGAACGGTTGTCATCGCAAAACCTCGCAGGAGTGCAACAGGGAGTTCATCGAGGCGGTGAACGCGGTGCTCCGTCCGGAGCGGGCTGGCTCAGCAAGCAGGGCGCGATAGCGGGCCAGGGTGGCGTGCCAGGTGCTGAGTTTGTGCTGCCATTGCTCGGCGGCGTCGGGCGGATCGAGATGGAATCCGACTGCTTGGCGCAGCGGGATCACCAGGAGCCCGGCGGCGATGAGGCTGGCGCCAAGATGGGTGTCCTCCATGCCCCAGCCAATGCGCCCGAACTCTGGGTCGAATCCGCCGACGTCCAGGACCGGGGTGCGGGGCACGGCCAGCAGCGCAGTGACGACCATGCGAGGCAGATCCCAGTCGTAGTAGATCCGCCCATGCCCCAAATCGCGAAAGTCGAGGGTGTGCTCCAGCGGCCGGCCGTCGATGGGTTCTCGCAGGATGACGCCGCTGTAAAGCAAAGGGGTGTTCACCGGTGGTTGCCAGGTGACCCGGTGGTCCGCGGCAAGCTCCGGGCCGGCGTCCGGAACAACGCCGTACCGCAGGTTGTGGCGGAATCCGGTGAGAACGGCGTGGTCGGTGGCCCGAGCCCCGAGGTCAGCCACCGTCCCGGGCGGCAGGAGCATGTCGGCATCGACATAGAGCACCGTTTCTCCTTGGGCGAGGTAGGTGCCCAGGTTGCGGGCGGTGGCCGCGCCGCAGCAGGTGGGAAGCCGTAGCCCTGTGGTGACGGCCGGATGCGTGGCGATGACCGTCGCGGTTGCGTCGGTCGAGGCGTCGTCGACGACGATCACCTCGAAGCGGCGCCCATACGTCTGAGCCTGCAGCGCGTCGAGAACCTTCGGCAGACAGTAGGCAACGTTGCGTGCGGGAAGGACGACCGACAGGCGCCGACCGCCGACCCAATTGGCGGGAACGGGGTGATGCCAGGAGACTCCGGTGGTCCGCTCGAACTCTCGGGTGTGGCTCGTGTGGTCGTTTCCGCGGTGGAGCAAGGTGTTGTTGAGCGAGGAGGTCATGTCCACCCCCAGGTGTCGAGGACGGCTGTGGCGCGATGCCAATCCCGCGGGGCAGCGATCCAGTACAGGCGGATCGCGTCGAGGTGCTGCACCACGGGCTTAAGGGCGAAGAGGTAGAGGGGTTCGACGATTGCCAACACGTGGGTTACGGCAGCCAACTGACCGTCGAGATGTGGAGCTACGCGCTGGCGCAGGACATCGGCGTCGGCCAAGTTGGTCAGGCGGCGGTCGTAGGTCACGACGGGCGAGTCGGCGTGGAGCAAGCCGTAGAGCGCCGAGATGATCCGAATCCGCTGGCGGAATCGGGTGTCGTCTCCGAGACGACCCCGAAGTCCGGGTATGCAGCCACCCTCGTAGAGATCCAGGGCAGGTATGGGTTCCGCTGTCGGCTTCTTTCGCCGTGAGCAGCCTGCGATGATCAAGCCGCGTTCGGCAGGTACGGGTGGGGTCATGGTTCGCGGACCACCCTGAACCCGATGCCGGGAGAACGGAGTTCGGCCGGGGCGGAGTTGAGGAAAGTGCACCGGGTGTACAGGGTTGGCGAGGCGTAGGAGCCACCGCGGATCACGAATCCGTCGCCCATGGTGGAGCTGGCGGTCCATTCCCAGACGTTTCCTGCCACGTCGAGCATCCCGTCGGGTGTTGCACCGTCTGAATGGGCGGTCACGTCGGTTGTGCCCTCATGTCCTGAGGCCTGGAGGTTGGCCAAATCCGGACTCCAGGGCGCGTTGCCCCATGGCCACACTCGCCGCTTGGCGCCGGAGGCCATCCATTCCCACTCCACTGAGCGGGGTAGTCTCCCTCCGAGCTGACACGCGATGTGAGCAGACGTGGCCTGGTCGATATCGGTGGCCGGACGTTGCTGGTGCGGGCCGTCGCCTAGCTGCGCTTGAGTGATCGGCGTGCGTGTCCACAGCAGCGTGGGCACCGTGACGGGGCGTGCTTGGTCTCCGAATAAGCAGGTGCCGCCCGGGATTTCGATCCAATCGAGACTCATGGCGCTATCCATCGATCAAGAAGAGATCTTCGGCATTGGACTTGCGCCGAATGCGGCTCTTGGTCGAGTTGGGTTCCAGGCGTACTGCGGCCATGGCGTCGCTGATGCACCGGAAGGCTCCTTCAGCGTCCGCCACCGTTTCGACGAAAGCGCAGTAGTTGTCGGCGAACCGCACGACCCGAAGCCCTGAGAGTTTTCTATCTACTTGCGACAGACGAAGGTTGATCAGAAGCGGTGCAAGCCCTGACCCTGGCGCCACGGGATTGGGCAACCCGGTGAGCACGGTGTGGAGCAGGCGGAGGAACGTGCCGTCGTAGACGTACTCGGCGAACCATCCCACCGCTTCATCTATACCGACTCCCTCGGAGACCTTGGCGGCGTCGATGTCGGTCACGCATCGGTACCCGCCGGCGAGAAATTCCGCAGCTTGGCGCAGTGCCGTATTGCGGTTCCGCCGTGGCCGGTAGCCCGAGACCCAGTCATCGAAGGCCCGTGCTTCGAGCACCGGCTCTACCGCGTTCCGCACCGCTCGGTGCACGAGGCGATCCACCACCGGGGGGATCACAGTCGGCATGGATTTTCCGGTGTAGGTGGGAATCGTCAGTTCTCGAAGCGGGCCAGGGCGCCACGTTCCTGCAGCGAGTTGCGCGGCGAGAGCCGGAAGTGCTTCTCCTGCCTGCCGTCGAAGGCCAGCCCAGGTCATCCCGTCGGCCCCAGCGCTGGACGAACGCCGCCCGCATTGGCGTAGCGCCCGACGGAGATGCTTCTCGCTCAACAGCGGCATCAACGAGTGCGACTGCGGAGCCGCAGGATTGGCCGCTGGTGTTGCGGTCGCCAAATGCGCTAAAGTCGGCTTCGCCTGAGTGGCGGGCACGATCCCACCATCCTCTGAGGCAGACGCGCACCCCAGCACACGCGCGTCGGGACGGGAAAGACGGCCCCGCTCAGGTCCTTCGGCACGGTTTGGCTGGTTGTCGATCGTCATCACGTGCACCCCTCGGCGTAGGTCGTCGGGTCGGTCATGCCTACGTCACGGAACGCTTCTCGGCGCTCCGTGCAGGTTCCGCACGTGCCGCACTGATGCGCGCCGCCGCGGTAGCAAGACCACGTCTGCTCGAACGGAACGCCGAGGGTGGCGCCCAGCTTTACGATGTCGGCCTTGGTGCTGGCCAGGAACGGGGCGACCAGCTGGAAGTCGCTGGAGAGATAGCCTTCGTTCGCGATGCTCGCCGTTTGGGCGAAGCTCCTGACAAAGCGCTTCCGGCAGTCCGGGTAGATCGGGTGATCGCCGGCGTGAGCACCGAACGCGACCGCGTCGGCCTGCGTGACCACCGCCAGTGCCACCGCGATGTCGAGCATGATGGCGTTGCGGTTGGGAACCACGGTCGCCCGCATCGACTCGTCGGTATAGTGACCCTCCGGGACCCCTACGCCAGAGTCGGTCAACGCCGATCCGCGGAGCACGCGCCCCAGCGCGGAGAGGTCGACCACCTCGTGAGGCGTTGCCAGGGCCGACGCAGTTGCCGCCGCGTAGCGCAGTTCGACTCGATGACGCTGGCCGTAGTCGAAGGACACGAGGCTCACCTGGGTTCCGCGGGCATGGAGCCAATAGGCCAGCACGGTCGAATCGAGCCCGCCCGAGGCGATCACGACGGCATGGCGAGGATGACGGTCAATGCCGGGCTTTCCCGGAGCTGCAAACGTTTCGATCTGGTGTGAGTGCGAGGAAGCAGTGTTGATGGTGGCGCTCATACTCCGGATTCCTTGATCGATGGTGCGCGGTGGAGGTGAGGGTCGGGGCGCGCTTCACCCCCACCGCGGCCTGTGTGCTGCGGCTGCGAAGCCGGCGGCGGTGTGGAAGCTCGGGAGGACCTATGCGCTGAAGCTGCTTTGCGGGGAACCCGTGGTCGCTTCACGCGGCACGGCGGCTGACCGGAGCGCTCGACGCAGACGCCCAACGTCGAGCGGTTGCACGACGACGGGACCATGCGCTGGAAACTCGACCCGTACCTTCCCGCTTGGCAGCTCGTGGACGGTGATCTGCGCGCGTTGTCCACGCCCATCCCGGCAAGGGATGCGGTCGTGCACGTGTGTGTTCTCGCTACGTACGAGCCAGCGACGGCGGGTCGTCAGCAGTCGTCTCATCAGCACCGGTTCCTCCAGATCGCTCGATGCGCGGAGGGCGGCGCGCTTGCACCGGCCGGGCGGTGCGGGATGGCACGCGGTGCGAGCCGACGGTCTACGCAACGGGATCGCGGCGCGCATTCGCCCACGAATCGCTGGGGGAGCGTCACAATGTCTCCTCGTAAGCAGCGAGCCCCTTATTCAGGTCCGAGCACCGCTCTTGGCCGAGCGGTCGGTGTCCGCTCGGTGGGTGCTCAGCTGGTAGTCAACCGGTGGTATGCACGATGAACCAGAGCAAAATCGCTGCACGGATGATGCATGGTTGCTGCGTGAAGACCTGTGGCCTGCGCCTATGCTGGCGAGATTGGATGGATACAGTCGATTGCACGAGCGCGGGAGCTCCAGCCCGCCGAGCTGCTATGCAGCTACTCAGGAACACAGCTCGACAAGCGTCGAACTCACGACGCTTGCGCGCATCTGCGGGAAGACGAAGAGCGGTTCCGCGTCGAGGCTGACTTATTGGACCTCGTAATCAATTCGTAAATGACCGCCCTTGCGTTCCCATGACACACCTTTGGCATCTGTGAACGTCACGGTAATCTCAATCACCTTATACGCGTCCCAGGTTGTGACCGGAAATATAGTGGATTTCCGCCTCTCAGTCGCGACGTCCGCCCAATATTCGATTCCTTCGCGTATCGCGTCCGTCACGTGGCTGAGCAGCCGCGGTTCCTGTGTCGGGCCGAGGTCACCAAGAAAATAATCACCTGACAAGCCCGTCCTGGGCTCAGGGACAAGGTGTTTGGAGCACCAAACCTCATCGTAGTCGCACGGATCTTTGAGATCGTATGTGATGTACACGCCATATACCGGCTGCGCTCCGCCATTGTGGCAGTACAATTTGTGACTGGCGTCGGATTCGTCATATTCAACCCATACGCCAAATTTTGACGCAAGGTCGTTTAGTCGATCTTCTTCGAGGCGTTGGAGCTGTTTCCGTTGCACCCCGTAGCTACGCCAAGCCGCCCGGCCTGCGAAGTAGGCCACAAGCGCAGCCGCGATTGCGAGGGCCGCCGAAGCGGCTGCCGACACGGCGCTGACGACCTCGGTCCATTTCACGGACTCGGCAAGGGCGATCACGCCATGACCCTATCGGGCGGCAAAATGGTTCGTAGCCTCATCTTCGATTCGCGGATCTTGGCCCCGTCCTGGCTTGAGGCTTGGACGGTTACATCACCGAATGCTGAATGCTGATCAGAAGCGGGTGAGCCGTACCCACTGCCCGAGACCACTTGCCCAGCTCTACGACCTCGGGGCGATCAACGCCGACCAGCTCGCGCAGCTTCGCGACACCCTGCCTGGCGCCGTTGCGGCCGCGGTGCCGACGCTGTTGCTCGGTACCGCCACCACCCAGCGGTCGGCGTGGGATCGGCTGGCGGCCGACGGGGTGACCGGGTTCGTCGACCGCTCGGGTCGCTCGTGAAAGCTCGCGAGCTAGGTCGGGACGGCCACCCGCACCGCGACCGGTCCGGTGTGGAACTACGGGCACTCCGCCCGCCGCATGGAGCACATCGGCGTCGACCCGGTGACCGGAGCATCTCCGCGTACCGCGTCTCCGCCGATGGCTAGGAGCTTCAATGGGTGGTGTTCGTCCTCGGCAAAGCAGTCAGCAGCGTCCAGCCCGCACGCGAAGCACGCCACCGCATCGCGTGCTTGCGTGGTGAGATTCCGCGGCCATCGGCCTGGACCTTTTCTAGATGTGGATTGGCGTACCGCCAAGATGGCTCTTGAACTGCGAAAATCCGACGAGGATCATGGGGTTGCACCGATCGATTGGGGGCGCGGGTATATGTCGGGCAAACGGGTACGTCTTGCGCGGCAGCGCCGCGCGATGGGGATGACTCAGGAGGAGCTTGCCGCCGCTGTTGGCTTGGGAACCGATCGGTCGACGATCTATCGATGGGAGTCCGGAGAGGTCACCCCTCCGCCGCGCAAGCAACCCCGACTCGCTCGTGCGCTCGGCGTTTCGCCCACCGAGTTGATTGACCTCCTCGCTCCGGAAGCCGGCCCGAATGAGCATCCGAGCCGGGGACGGGTTGGGCATGCCCTCCGCAACCCAAGCAGCACTGATCTGGTCACCGTGGAGAGTTTGCGGCAGGAAGTCCGTGGCCTGGACGAGCGGTATGATCGGATGCCGTCGACATCCCTGCTGGCCGATACCGGCCAGGCTCTCGGTCAAATAGGCTTCCTTGCCCGCAACGGCGGCGACGGCGCCTTGCAGCGCGACCTCTTCGCAGCTGAGACCACGGCTGCGACGTTGATGGGACAGCTGGTGTGGGATGCCACCCAGCGTCGCGATCACCGGACCGCGCGGCACTACTTCGAGCAGGCGATCGCTGCGGCCCGCGAGATCGACAGCCCGACTGCCGAAGGGCATGCGCTGCTGCGCACGAGCTATCTTGCGCTCTACGGCGAGCGCGATCCCGTCGAAGGGCTACGGCTGACCGAGCAGACTGCCGAGGTCACGCGCTCGGCCAGCAATGTCCTGACCGGCCTGGCACAGCTGCACTCGGCCGAGGCCCACGCCATGCTCGGCGACACACGGCGGTGCGAGTCAGCACTGACCACCGCGGAGAGCAGCCTCAGCATCGTGAAAGCGACCGACGATGCGGTGCATCTCTTCTCCGAGACCCAGTTCGACCGATTGGCCGGATCCTGCTATCTGTTTTTGGGCGACCACCGCCGTGCCCAACGCATCCTGGAAACAGCAGCTCAAGCTATGACCAAGCAGAGCAAGTCCCGGGCGATCGTCTTAGGCAACCTCAGCCTCGCTCACCTGCACCAGCGTGACCTCGATGCGGCTGCGGCGAGCCTGCACGATGCCATCGACGTCCTAGAGACCACCCGGGGTGGCGGCGGGTTGAACATCGTCTCCGACACTGTGCGCAAGCTGCGCCGTTGGCGCGGCGAGCCTGTCGTCCAAGATATCTATGATCGGCTGTTCTCTCTGATGACCACAGCGTGACGAGGAGTCCACAATGATCACGACTGAGGTGGACGTGCGCAAGGGTGCCATCCGGCGGCAGGTATGGAACCTGCTGCACCAGCAGGATGTCGTCGCTGGCGAGGGCAGTGCGCACGGGCGAATTCCGAACTTCATCGGTGCTGAACGTGCCGCTGATAAGCTCGCCGCACTCCCTGCGTGGAAGGCAGCCGACGTGGTCAAGGCGGTGCCGGACAAAGCGCAGCTCCCCGCTCGCGTTCGCGCCTTGCGTGAGGGCAAGGTGGTCTACATGGCAGCCCCCAAGCTCGCGCCGCCACAGCCGTTCTACTTGCTCGATCTTGAAGAGTTGGCAGTCCCAGCCGAGGAAGCTGCTTCCAGCCGGACCGCACCGTCAGTCGCACGCAATGTCGGCTTGGACGAGCTGCAGCCGGTCGACTTGATCGTGTGCGGAAGCGTCGCAGTCAACCGGCATGGTGTCCGGCTCGGAAAAGGTGCTGGGTACTCAGATATCGAAGTCGCCCTGCTTTCGCAGGCTGGCCTGATCGGTTCCGACACAACGATCGTCACCACCGTGCATCCCCTCCAGGTGATCGACGAGGACATTCCCGAGGCACGTCACGACTTCAGCGTTGACTTGATCGTCACGACTGACGAGGTGATCGCCTGCGGGCCGCAGCGCCGGCCTAGCGGGCTCGATTGGAAGGAACTGAGTGCTGAACAGGTAGCAGCGATGCCAGTTCTGCAGTCCCTACAGAAGAATCGGTGAGGAGCGACAAGTATGCGTCACGGTCGTAGGTGGGTTCGACGGGGCCAGACGCAACACGGTTGAACAGAGTCGCTAGTTCTGAACGGTGGCGGATATCGCCGCGTCGCGGGCACGCTTACAGCCGCCACAGTCCTCAGCGTGGCGAACATCGGTTCCGGCCTGCCCGAGCAGCCCACACATGGCCAAGGCCACCGGGCGCCCTCCACCCCAGAGATTGACCACTTTATTGTTGCGCAACCGGGCGTAATGGCGTTTCCAGTCCTGCCATGGGTCGGCCAGGAAGATGATCGGAGCGCCAACCACGGAGCGCTGCTTGTGGCTAGTCGCAGGAGCGGATCCAGGCTGTTTGGTGCTGGGCACGCTCATTGCTGATCGCCACCCTGGCGCCGAACGGCCGGTGGCCAGACGTGGCCGCATCGGCACTCGGCCCAGCCGCCAGTGTTCGGGACGATTCCCCAGCTGATGCACGTGTGCCCTGACGGCGAGGTCGACGGCGCCCGATCAGTACCGGGCTGCCGTGCTGAAAAACGGCTCACAGCCGTGGACAATGTCGATCAACTCCGATCTGGTGGTGAGCCAGTTTGGAAAGTCGTGGAACCCAGCGGGCAGGCGGTCGAAGGGGTACCC
The DNA here is from genome assembly GCF_054778355.1 of Saccharopolyspora tripterygii. Lineage (NCBI taxonomy): Bacteria > Bacillati > Actinomycetota > Actinomycetes > Pseudonocardiales > Pseudonocardiaceae > Saccharopolyspora > Saccharopolyspora tripterygii. The sequence goes on from NZ_BAAGZP010000008.1 coordinate 811,501, forward strand.
GCCCGCCCGCCGGGCCGGGTGCCACGATGGCGCCGGTCGAGTTCGGGGTCTCTCTGGTGCCGTCGTGGCGGAGTCCTGCCAGATCCGTTCGGGGACTGCCGAAGAGGCAGCGGATCGAACAGGACGGCTAAGCAGCCGTCGGTAGACGACTGGGCATCGAGGCCTTCGGGACGCGCCGAAGACGTGTTTGGATCAGGGGTTACTGCCCCTATCGATGACCCTGCGGGCGATTGCGACGACTGCCGACCAGGGCGGCAGGAGCCGGCCCGGTTGGGGCTGTTGCCACCACGATGCAGACTCCGTGACTGGTGGAATCACGAGTTGCCCGCGGGGCGGGATGGCGTGCACCCGCTTGACACGAAGTTCGTGGGGGAGTTCCGCGCTCTGCCGTTGGCAAGGCTCGGTGATGAAGGTCCACCAGCCGCTGCTCTCATCTCTGCTCACAGGCCCTGTCATAAGGCTGGACGACAGCTCCAGTGCCACCGGCTCGGCGAGGGTTCGTGGGAGGACGAGCGCGTCGAGTACGTCGCCGGTTCTTACGACTAGTCGCTTGTGCGTGACGTCGATGCTCACAGGCCATTTAAGGAGTTCGCTGAAGAAGGTTGCCTCGGCAGCGAGATCGAGTTCGGTAGAGGCGGATTCGGTTGAAGTTCCAAACCGCCGTGTAGCTGACGTAGTCATCGAAAGACCTCTCATCGGAGGAGGAAACGGGCGGCGCGCGGAGTCGCTGCGGGATTGGGGACTCGACGCAGCGCCGCCCGTCCTCATCTGCTCAAGCCGAATTGGAAGGAGGTCGGCTTGAGCTGGACTCAACGGTGGGGAAAGCGGAGGACACGGCCGGGCGTTCTGGAATCGATGGCATCTGCGTACGCGTACAGCCGGTCGGCCAATGTCCGAGCGGCAGCAGGACACAAGATGCCGGCTTCTCCCGGCGGGGTCACGAGGACAACCTGGTCACCTCGGCGGTAACTCGATACCAGCCGCGGGCGCCCTATGGCATCCCTGGCCGGGACGTCTTCCGTGTTCACGGGCTTGTTCGAGGGCCGTGCGGGACTGGCGAACATGCTCACCTCAATAGCCTGTAGCCTCTGGATCTAGCCGACGACTTGTAAGCTTTGCAGAACAAAGCATGCTAGATGAAAGCTTGGTTAGCAAGCCGTGGGCGGGGCTCCATTCGGGTGACGGCTCGCCTTACCATGTATCTGATCGAGTTTTGTGGTCGAAGTGCTTCGTAATCAGGGTCGACTCGGAGGTCCATGCCCATGCCGGCGACGGTTCGCACCGCCAAGAAGCTGCTGCTTGGGCGGGAGATCGCGCACATGGTCGAGCGTGCGGGTATCTCGCAAGGCGAAGCAGCCAAGCTTATTGAGACGAGTCAGTCTCGTATCGCGTTGTTGATCAACGGTGGTGGCAGCATCTCGCCCGGTGATCTGGTCATGCTCGCTGACAAGCTGGGCTTCGAGGACGAGGGTTACAAGGAGTCCCTACTGGAGCTGCGCCGCGACAACCACAAGCGTGGCTTTTGGAGCACTGGCCACAATCGTGCGTACTCAGAGGATCTCCGGCTGCTCGTGGACTTGGAGAAGCACGCCGACCAGATCCGTTCGGCTCAGGTTGAGGTCGTTCCGGGGCTGCTGCAGTGCGAGCCCTACGTTCGTGCGCAGCATGCTGAACAACCAGGAAGCGATGATGTCTCGTTGGAAGACCGGATCGCGGCCCGCCTGGCACGACAGGACATCCTGGACAAGTCTGAACCGCCGGGCGTGCAATTCGTGCTCTCCGAGTCCTGCCTGCGGCGAACCTGTGGCGACGCCGAGGTCATGCGGGAGCAAACCGATTACTTGATCAAGCTGTCGAAACGGCCGAACGTCATGCTTCAGGTCATGCCCTTCGGTCCGCCGGCTGGGCAACGCTCACCGATCAAGAGCCCGTTCACGATGATCCACGTGCCCTCTCCTGGTGCGGCTGGGCCGCTTGAGCTGGTGTATGTCGAGGGCGAGGGGGAGATTCGCTATCTCGATGACAAGAAGGCCCTCGCTGCGCATGAAGCGGCCTGGGCTCGTGTCTCCAACGCCGCGCTACGGTTTGAGGAGACCCGCAAGTTCTTGAAGTCGGTCCTCCAGGACTTCAGGAAGTGAGCATTCGAGGAGAGAGCCGCTGATGACCAGCACGCCGCCAGCCTTCGCTGAACGCGACTTCCGCAAGGCGAGTGCCAGTCACGCGAACCAGGAGTGTGTGCGTGTCGCCCGCCGGGACGGGTGGGTCGAACTCCGCGATGACAAGACGGCTTTTGGGGCACCCAACGACCTGCGTCTAGTGTTCACCGAGGCGCAGTTCGACGCCTTCTTGTCCGGCGTGCGCTCCGGGGTGACCGCCGGCCTCTGCATGACGATGACGCGCCGCGCGGACGGGATGTATACCTTCCGCAGCGTTGTGTCGGAGCCCTCCATGGCTGATGTAGAGCTTCTGTTTACCGAAGCCGAGGTCGACGCCTTCCTGGATGGCGTCACCCGGGGAGAGTTCGACAGCAGCGCCACCCCGGACATGGCCCTCTCTGCGTGACCGGCACACATCCGAAACAAGAGGAGTCGCAACGGCCTCTGAGGCTGTCGTGATCTGAGCGGGGTGGGGGTGGCCTGCCTGCCTCGGCCATCCCCCGCTCGTGCTGGTCACTTGCCCCGGCCCCTGAGGGGTAGGTAGCAATGATCGGGATCGGGTATCAGCCGCACGCCAACCGTTCGTGCCGAGTTGTGAGCTCACGCGTCTTACGTGCCATGGGCTCGCTGCGGATCGATCGAACTAGTGTGCGAGTATCTGGGCGAGATCCAATGTCCGGTCAGAAAGGAGGTCCTGATGGCGGTCAAGATCGTGCACGTTCGGCGACCTCAGGAGGTACGGTTCGGAGATCGAGCAACTGCGGAACACTACGCCGCAAAGCACGGCGGGCTTGTGGTCTGGAAGGTCCTGCCTGTTCCTCGGGGAGAGCTCGTACGTCGCTCAGCTCAATGATCCACTTGCCGCCCGGCAACGAAGGTCGGTCAACAGAGCGGAACCCGCTGAGAGGCGGTCAGCGCCGGGCTCAGAGAGCCGCGATGACATCATGCAGAAATCGCACGCCGGTACTCCGTGATGATTCCTCCGGAAACTGGGGTTAGCGCGTCCAGCGCCCATCCCTTCGGTACTGCAGAGACGGTGTCACCGACCGGGATGAGGGATGGCTTCTCAGGATCGCGTGTGAGGATCAACAGCCGGTCAATCCATACATCGGCGACGAGCGACGCGCTCGGTACGTCGCCGTGCTTGGTGAGGATCAGGGCACGGCGGGCTCCGGTACGGCGCAGCACGGTGACCGCGTCGTCGGGGTCGCGCGGCAATGGTTGCGATGGGATCTGCAGGACGTCGGCGCGATGGCGTCCAGGGACGGCGTCGGTCGCGTAGCCGGTGCTCGTCGATGACGAGGTCGACGCCTGGTGCAGCCCAGTCTCGGAGTTGTGTCCGTGTGCCTTCGTCATTGGGGCTGGTTACGCCCATGATCAGGAAGGGCCGGTCGTGTTCGATGCTGTGCAGCCAGGCGGAGCGAGATAGCTAGATCGCGAACCTGGGCGACGCAGCGCGATGCTCGTGTCGCTGGTCGCGGCGCGGTTGGCAGGTCGGCTGCCGACGCTCACCGTCCGCCGGGCATTCGCCGGCGTCGTGCTCGCCGTCGCCGCGGGCGTGGCCACCTCGTCAATCCTCGGCCTGTCCGCAGTGGGCTAGACGGGGCTAAGGCCCCAACTTGCACGCCCGGGGTTTCGCCGGACTGGCCGCAGAAGCGCTCAGTCTCGGCACGCGACGCCGAGCAGGTAATCGCCGCCGATGTAGGTGCCCCAGTTCTCGGACACGTTCAGGCCGTGGCGGGGAAGTTCGGCGAGGAATTCCCCAGCGGTGAACCGGTCGTCCGTCGGGTGGTCGAACAGCAGCCGGTAGCTACGCCGTGCCAGTGCGGTGGCCGTGACCTCATCGAAGTAGAACCTGCCACCGGGTTTGAGCACGCGGGCGACTTCGGCCAGGGCGTCGCGCCAGCGGGGGATGTGGTGGATGATCGCGAAGTCGAACACCGCGTCGTAGCTGACGTCCTCGCCGCCGCCGAAGGGTGTGAAGGCGGTGTGCAGGTCGGCGGCGCTGCCCTGGGCGAGCTGGACCCGGCCGGTGTGGCGGGCCAGTCGCTTGCGCGCTCGGTTGATCATGGCGGTGTCGAGGTCGACGGCGTGGACCTCGGCGGCGCCGAACCGGTCGAGGATGAGCCGGGTGCCGTAGCCGGGGCCGCAGCCCAGTTCGGCAACCCGGCCCCCGGGCACGCGCCCGCCGAGGTTGATCAGGACGCGGGCTTCGTAGCGCTGCAGCCACCGTCGGGGCGGGGAGTTGACCAGGGCGGTTTCGATCCGGTTCATCAGCATGGTGACCGTCACTCTCGATTCATCGTCCAAGTCAGTTTATTATCGGGTAATGGCGATGAATAGCACGGGGGTGTGCCCCACGTCGAATGCCGCCAGTCCGGATGTGACTCCGGCGGTGGCGTTGTTCCACAGCCTCTCGGATGCGACCCGACTGGCGATTGTGCAGCGCCTGGCCGGCGGGGAGGCCCGGGTGGCTGATCTGGTCGACGCGCTGGGCTTGGCGCAGTCGACGGTGTCGGCTCACGTGGCCTGCCTGCGGGACTGCGGCCTCGTTGTCGGCCGCCCCGAGGGCCGTCAGATGTTCTACGCACTGGCGCGTCCGGAGCTGCTGGACCTGCTGGCATCGGCCGAGACGCTACTGGCGGCCACTGGCAGCGCGGTGGCGTTGTGCCCGACCTACGGCACCGGCCCCAAGTCCGGGACCGTCGAGAACGAGGAGGTCGTGCGATGAGTGACGCCTGCGGCTGCGGCGGGGATGAGCCCCGCACCGGTGAGGAGGCTGAGGAGCGGGGACCGGAGCGGTTGTGGCAGGTCTTCGAGTTGCAGGCCGCCGCGGTGTCCGGTGTCCTGTTGCTGGCAGCGTGGATCATCAGCTGGACCGGAACGTCTGACGTCGTCGCGAGTGTTCTGGAGTGGCTGGCGCTGGCCGCCGGGGCCTACACCTTCGTGCCAGGAACGCTCAAGCAGCTGGTCAAGGGCAAGATCGGTGTCGGCACGCTGATGACCATCGCCGCGGTCGGCGCGGTGATCCTGGGCGAGGTCGGCGAAGCCGCGATGCTGGCGTTCTTGTTCTCCATCAGCGAAGGGTTGGAGGAGTACTCGCTGGCCCGCACCCGTCGGGGCCTGCGGTCCCTGCTGGCGTTGGTGCCCGAGCAGGCCACCGTGCTCCGCGACAGCGCCGAACAGGTTATCGCGCCGTCGGAGCTGCGGGTCGGCGACACGATGCTCGTCAAGCCCGGGGAGCGGATCGCCACCGACGGCGTCATCCGCACCGGCCGCACCGCCCTGGACCTCTCGGCCATCACCGGCGAGTCGGTGCCGGTGGAGGCCGGGCCCGACGACGAGGTGTTCGCCGGATCCATCAACGGCACCGGAGTGCTCGAAGTCGAGGTCACCACGACCGCTGAGGACAACTCGCTGGCCCGGATCGTGCGGATCGTCGAGGCCGAGCAGTCCCGCAAGGGCGCCAGCCAGCGCCTGGCCGACCGCATCGCCAAACCACTCGTACCCGGCATCATGATCGCCGCCGCGCTCATCGCCGTGGTGGGCAGCCTGCTCGGTGATCCGGTCACGTGGATCGAGCGGGCCCTGGTGGTGCTGGTGGCCGCCTCGCCGTGCGCGCTGGCGATCTCGGTGCCGGTGACCGTGGTGGCCGCGGTCGGTGCCGCCAGCAAGCTCGGCGTGCTGGTCAAGGGCGGCGCGGCGCTGGAAGGGCTAGGCAGGCTGCGGGGGATTGCGCTGGACAAGACCGGCACCCTGACCCGCAACCAGCCCGCCGTCATCGACGTCGCCACCACCAACGGCGCCACCCGCGACCAGGTCCTCGCCGTGGCCGCGGCGCTGGAGGCCCGCAGCGAACACCCCCTGGCCAGGGCGATCCTGGCCGCCGTCGACGAGGTGACCCCGGCCAGCGAGGTCGAGGCGGTCACCGGAGCCGGTCTGACTGGCACCCTCAACGGGTCCACCGCCCGGCTGGGACGGCCCGGCTGGCTCGATGCCGGGTCGCTCGTCGACGAGGTGCAGGGGATGCAGCAGGCCGGTGCCACCGCGGTTCTCGTCGAGCGCGACGGGACGCTGATCGGGGCGATCGCCGTGCGCGACGAGCTGCGGCCGGAGGCCCGCGAGGTCGTCGACCGGCTGCGGTCCGACGGCTATCAGGTCGCGATGCTCACCGGGGACAACCACGCCACCGCCGCTGCCCTGGCGGCCGAGGCCGGTATCACCGACGTGCACGCCGAACTACGCCCGGAGGACAAGGCCCGCCGCATCGAGGCCCTGCGCGGCCAGCGCCCCACGGCGATGGTTGGCGACGGCGTCAACGACGCCCCCGCCCTGGCCACCGCCGACCTCGGGATCGCGATGGGCGCGATGGGCACCGACGTGGCCATCGAAACCGCCGACGTCGCCCTGATGGGCGAGGACCTGCGCCACCTGCCTCAAGCCCTGGAGCATGCCCGCCGTGCGCGCAGGGTCATGCTGCAAAACGTCGGCCTGTCGCTGGCGCTGATCACAGTGCTGATGCCGTTGGCGCTGTTCGGTGTGCTGGGACTGGCCGCGGTGGTCGCCGTGCACGAGCTGGCAGAAGTTGTCGTCATCGGCAACGGTGTGCGCGCTGGCCGTGCCCGGCCCCTGGCTGCGGCCACCCAACCGCGGGCGGGCACCGTGCGCACCGCCGTCGGAGCCCGGACATGACCACCGCCGCCAGCAGCGGAATGAGGGCCAGCCGGACCCGGCTGGCCCTTACCGGCACGGCGCTGGTGCTGGCCGTGGGCGATCTGGGCCTCAAAGTCCAAGCGGCACGAACCCTCGCCGACGGACGCGTCATCGACCTGGGCGTGCTGCAGTTGCGCCTGGCCTTTAACCCGGGTGTGGCGTTCAGCCTCGGTAACACCCTGCCCAGCGTCATCGTGCTGGCCGTCACGGGTCTGATCGTCGCCGCGCTTACCTCCTACGCCCTGGCAGTCCGTTGAATCCACCCGTGACCTGTGAGATGTGCCTCATGGGCCGGAAGGTCTTCGGTGACACCACGACGGCCGGACGCCGGTTCAGAGGAGTGTCCTCCAGTACGTCCAAAAGGCTTGCAGCACCAGGGTGGCGAGGGCGAAATACCACACTGTGAGGATCGCGGTGTGGTACTGGGCCAGTTTCTTCGCTGCCGCGTGTATGCCGGATGACGGCGGGAGGGTGTGTTGGGCGGTGTTGAGTGCCGTGCACCAGAAGATCGGGATGGTGACGGCCCAGACGATCATGCAGTAGGGGCACAGGGCTTGGATGCTGTAGAGGCTTTGGGCGATGAGCCAGTGCACGAACACGACGCCGAAGGTGGTGCCGGCGAGCAGGCCGAGCCAGAACCAGCGGGGAAAGCGGGTGCCTGCGAGGCTGGCGACGCCGATGGTGGTGACGACGGCGAAGCCGCCGATGCCGATCAGCGGGTTGGGGAACCCGAAGACTTCGGCCTGCGGGGTCGACATGATCGACCCGCAGGAGAAGATGGGGTTGATGCTGCATGTCGGCGTGTAGCCGGGGTTTTTCAGCAGCGCGATCTTTTCGATGGTGAGGATGAAGGCGGCGAGAAATCCAATGCCCCCGCCGATGGTGAGCACGTAGGGCAGTGCGCGGGAGGCTGCGTCGGCACGGGAAGTGTCCACTGTGGCTGATGAGCTAGATGGTGGCGTAGACATGGTTACCTGGCCAGGGCGGCGTCGATCCGGGACTTGAGCTCGTCGTAGGAGGGCATCGACGGCAACTGGTGTCCGTTGAGGAACAAGGTCGGGGTGCCTTGCACGCCGAGGGCGGTGCCGTCGTCGAGGTCTCGCTGGACGCGATCGATGGTGGCGGGGTCGTTCACAGCCTGCTGGAAGCGGTTGATGTCGAGTTCGAGTTCGCGGGCGTATCCGACGAACGTCTCTGCTTGGGAGACGTTCTTGTGGCTCCACTGCTCCTGGGTTTCATACATCTTGCGGTACATCGGCTCCATCGCGCCCTGTTGTGCGGCGGCCTCGACCGCCAGGGCGGCTGGTCCCGAGTTCGGGTGGCCGGGCAGCGGGAAGTAGCGGGCGACGACGGTGATGCGGTCGCCGTACTCGTGCCGCAGCTGTTCGACGACCGGGAACATCGCCTTGCACGCTTCGCACTCGAAGTCGAGGAATTCGACCAGCGTGACCTTGCCGTCCGGGGAGGTGGACAAGCGGTGACTGTCTGGGCGAACGAGCATCTCGGCCGGTGCGGCCTGTGGTTGAGGGCTCTCGGGGGTGGCCGACTGCGTGGAACTTCCGTTGGTGAAGGCCAGCAGGAGGCCGAAGCTGATGATCGCGGCGGCGATTACGGCGAGGGTGATCTTCAGGTTCTTGGTCATGTGGTGGTGTCCCGGGTTTCGATGGGTGGCCTGGGGCTAGGGGGCCCAGCTCAGTTGGCAGGCCAGGGTGAGCAGGGCGGTGGGGCCGAGGGCGATGGCCAGTGCCACTGCGGGGGAGAGCACCATCGCCGACGGGCCGATGTGTGCAGCAGTGGCGGGGTGCAGCAGGTAGGTCATGCGGGTGGTGAGGTTGCCGCCGGTGGCTCCCAACGCAGGGCCGGGGAGCCTGTGGGTGACCATGCGCACCAAGGCGCGCAGCAGCAAGGTTGATGCGGTGATGCGGACCAGCAGCGCGCCGCTCAACAAGCCCATCGCGGGTGGGCATATGAGTCCATTCCGTCCTCATCGGTGTCCACCAGGGCCGTCCTCAGTACAGCGAGGTCCTCTTCGCTGATCTGGCCGACGAAGTGCAACAGCGCGGCGGAGCGGTCGCCGCTTCTGCTCAACGCGCGCGCCATCACCTCGGCGGTGTGGGCCTCCCGGGAATCGGTCGGCCAGTAGACGAAGGCACGGCCAACGAGTCGACGCTTAATGTGCCCTTTCTTGAACAGTGTGTCCAGGACGGTCAACACCGTGTTGTAGGCCAGCTCTCGGGTCGCGAGCAGGCTCTGCTGGACTTGGCGCACGGTGAGTTCGTCCTGCACAGCCCACAGCACATCGAGGACGGCTGTTTGCAGATCGCCGTTGCGTGCCTTCACTACAATCACTCCTCGCGTACGGCGGTGATCGAACGGTTTGCCTGCTAGTCGTCTCGTCCCAAGCGGCGCATCGTGATGACGATTCCGGCGATCAGCACGGCGACACCGGCCACTCCTGCCGTCCAGAGTCCCCACGAGGCACCCTCGGGCTGGGAGGAAGCCGGCTGCGGCTGCGGAACCGGTGGTGCACCCGTGACGGGGGCTGCGGTGTTGGCGCTCACGGTGAACTGGAGTTGGCCGGTCACGGGGTGGCCGTCGGCGGAGACGATGCGGTAGGCCAGCGTGTAACCACCGTTGGCCAGTTCGGGCAGGGCCTGGGTCACTTCGTTCTGGGCCACGCTCGGCGCGGGCAGCTGGGGGTGGCCGCCGTCCTGATCGGTGAGGGCAACGCTGACGAACTGGGGATCAACTGGGTCGCTGAGGGTGAGCCGAGCCGAGGCGGGCGGCTGAGGCAGCGTTGCCCCTTGGGCTGGATCGCTGCCGGTCAGGCTCGCGTGCGCGAAGGCAGGGGCCTGCGTGGTGAGGACCCCGAGGATGAGCAGCGTTGCCACGGCACCGAGCCGGTGCAGCCACAGCGGCCGTCGATGAGGGCTGCCGGGGCGGCGTGAGCTCATGTCTGTCACCTCTCGTTGCTGACCCCGATCTGTCGGAGGTGGAAGTCCTTCGGCGGACCCCGCCGTGACCTCACCATCACCTAGACCGCATAGTTGAACGGTGCTTACGGTACCGATTCGACGGCGAGCCCTGCTGGCGGGGCTGGGTGCGGGGCTCCTTACCCCGGCGGCCTGTGGGCGTCAGTCTCAGCCCGATCGCGGGTCCACGTTCGCATTCGTCAGCCCCGGTGGACAGACCCGGATCACCTACGACCCGCCCGGAACCCGGGGTCACATCGGTGACCTGTCGGGCCCCGGCGTGCTCGATCCGCAGCGCCCCGTGGCGGTCTCGGACTTTCCGGGGCAGGTCGTCGTCCTCAACGTGTGGGGCTCCTGGTGCGGACCCTGTCGAGGTGAGGCCGATGAACTGGAACGGGTCTATGCCCAGACCAAGGATTCGGGAGTTGCCTTCCTCGGTATCAACGTGCGGGATGACCGCAGCGCCGCCCAGGACTTCGTGCGCAACTTCGCAGTCACGTTTCCCTCGATCTTCGATTCTGCTGGACGCTCTCTGCTGGCTCTGGCGGGCTTTCCGCGCAGCGTGGTCCCGGCGACCGTAGTACTCGACCGGCGTCATCGCGTGGCTGCGATCTTCTTGACCGCCGTGCTGGAGAAGGACCTGCTTCCTGTCGTGCAGCGTGTTGCCAGTGAGGAGCCGGTTCAGCCATGACCGAGTTCGTGATTAACGGGCCGGTGTTGCTGGCCGTCTTGGTGTCGCTGCTGGCGGGCACCATTTCGTTCGCCTCACCCTGTGCACTGCCTCTCGTGCCGGGCTACCTGGCGTACTTGGCAGGACTGGCCGGCACGGGACACGCCGACGGTGCTGACGGCGAGTATGAAAGCCGCACGGGGCGGGGCCGGCTGGTTTTGGCGACCGGTTTGTTCGTGGCGGGTTTCACCGTGGTGTTCGCCTTGGCGGCCGTGGTGGTTCTGGGTGTCTCGGATGCGTTGCTGCGCAACGAACTTCTGCTGCAACGCATCGGCGGGGCGGTCACGATCGTGATGGGCCTGGCGTTTGTGGGCCTCGTTCCCGCGTTGCAGCGCGAGTACCGCGTGCATCGTCTTCCCCGCGCCGGACTCGCGGGAGCACCCGTGCTCGGTGCGATCTTCGGGCTGGGCTGGACGCCGTGCCTGGGGCCGACGTTGACGGGTGTGATCGCGTTGGCCGCCGGAACCGACACCACCGTGCGGGGAGTGATGCTGGTCATCGCCTACGCCACAGGGCTCGGACTGCCGTTTCTAGCGCTGGCGGCCGGAGCCGGCTGGGCGATGACGATGACTTCCTGGCTGCGCCGCAACGTGCGAGCAGTTCAGATCACCGGCGGAGTCCTGCTGATCACCGTCGGAGCGTTGCTCCTGAGCGGCTTGTGGGGCGCGATGCTGGCGTGGCTCCGCATCCCGATCGCCGGGTTCACCCTCCCGATCTGACCAGACCAGTTCTTTTCTTCGGAGATGTAGGGCCATGTCGCAACCATCATCGGGTCCCGATACCGCGCAGGGAGGCAGCACGGAGACACCTCGTGGCGCCACCTCGAACCGGACCGCGCCTTCCTCATCGCGGGGGTCGACTCGCTCGCGTGATCTCGGTGCGCTGGTAGTCACTGCCGGTGTCCTCGCCGTCCTGCTGGGAATAGTGCTGACCGGCGTGTTCGCCGGTGACGCGTATGCGATCTACGGTCTGCCCGATCCCGGTGCGCTGGTGCGTTACGGACTTCCAGTGGCGCGGGTACTCGCTGATCTCGGAGCCGTGGTGTGCCTCGGCTCGCTGTGGTTGGCGGTCTTCGCCATCCCACCGGGACGATCCGGGGTGATCTCCGCGGATGGCTACGCCGCGGTACGCGCCGCCGGTTGGTCGGCCGCGCTGTGGTGTGTCGCGGCCCTGTGGGTGGCGCCGTTGCTGGCGGCTGACGCCTCGGGTCGCCCGCTGCTGGAGTTGGCCGACCCGGCGGTGTTGTTCGGTTTGATCGACGCGATCGAACAAGCCAAGTCGTGGCTTCTCACCGCTGGGATCGCGCTCGTGGTGGCCATCGGCTGCCGGGTGGCCTTGTCCTGGACGGGCACTGCGGCGGTGCTGCTGTGCGCTGTGGCTGGGCTGTTGCCGGTGGTGGCCACGGGGCACTCGGCCAGCGGCGCTCATGACATCGCCACCAGTAGTCTGCTGTATCACCTCGTGGCGGCCTCGTTGTGGGTCGGCGGGCTGGTGGCCCTGCTCGCGCACGCTGCCCGTCGAGGCGCTCACCTGGGCTTGGTCACCCGACGATTCTCGAGTCTGGCGCTGGTGTGCTGGATCGCGATGGCCGGTTCAGGAGTGATCAACGCGGCCACCCGGATCACGCCGTCGGCTGTGGTGAGCACGAACTACGGACTGCTCATCCTGAGCAAGTCAGCGGCGTTGGTGGTGCTCGGCGTCGTGGGATACCGCCAGCGATCCCGGGCCGTAGAGGCGGTAACCAGTGACGGCTCGGCGGCGGGCCTGCTGCGGCTGGGGTCGATCGAGGTGCTGTTGATGCTCGCCACCGTCGCGGTCGCGGTGGCGCTGGGGCGCACACCGCCGCCCGGTGGAGAATCCGGCGTCGCCTCGCGCACCGAAGAGTTGATCGGCTACAACCTCGACGGGCCGCCGACGTTGGCGAATCTGGTCCTGGACTGGCGTTTCGACTTGATCTACGGGGTTTTCGCGGTCGTGGCGGCGGTGCTCTACCTGCTGGCGGTGCGCCGCCTGCGCCAGCGAGGCGAGGCATGGTCAGGTGTTCGCACACTGTTGTGGCTGGCGGGGTGTGCCACGGTGATGCTCGCGACCTCGTCGGGAATCGGCCGCTACATGCCTGCACTGCCCAGCGCCCAAATGGGAGGCTGGGTGCTGCTGGCCGTCGTCGCCCCCGCGTTGCTGATGGCGGCGGCCCCGCTGACACTCCTTCAGCGAACACTGCGTTCCGATAACGCCACCGCGCCCGGGCCGCGAGAGTGGGCGCGAATCATCCGAAGCACAGCGTTGGTGCGAACACTGGCGAACCCGCTCATCGCAGCCGCGGTGCTGGCGGGCTTATTTTCCGTCGTGTACTTCTCGGGCTGGCTGGAAACCGCGATCTACGAGTTCTGGCTCCAGCCGGCTCTGCGTGGCGGCTTCCTGCTGCTCGGTTGCCTGCTGTTCTGGTCGGTCTGGGGACTTGACCCCGTACCCAGGGCAGCCTCCCAGGCAAGCAGGGTGTTGGTTCTGGGCGGCACAGCCGTGTTCCTCGCGGGCCTGGGTGGTTCCCTGACGCAATCGGATAGGGCGATCGGCGAGCCCTACTACCGCGGGCTGGGCCTGCCGTGGCTCCGCGACGTGCTCGCACACCAGCACCTCGCCGGTGTTTTCGCGATCGCCGCGGCCGCAGTGCCCGTGGTCGTGGCTGCGGCAGTGTGGTGGCGCGGCCGATCTTAGAACACACGGTGATCACCCGGAACTGGTCACCTAAGCGTCTTCGCCTGGGTGTGCCATCCCAATCAGCCAATCCTGATCATTGAAACGTGCAGCTAGCGCGAGGAACGCGCGGTGCTGCCCCCGGGGCGGGATATTGGTTCCCCGACCACGAAGTTCTACACACGCGTGTGGCACGCCGCACATCAGCAGCAGCTTTTGTCGCTCCATAATGGCTGGCCTGCGCAGTGTGATTCCCGCGACCTCGTAGTCGATCTTGCGCTGCCTGTCGAGGTCGGCGTATCAGTGCGCCCGGATGTGTGTGGCCAATGCGTGGCATTGGCGTTTTCCACGCCGGCATGTATTGCCTGACGGCAAAGGCGCGCCTTGCCTCGGAATAGAGTCCAAAGTAGACAATATGAGCTGTCTACTAGGGGTGGCAGTAGACACGCCGTCGGCGATGCCGTAATCTTGCCGCAACCTTCCGCGGGTTGCGCTCGGTAACGGTTTCGGGGGCCGTACGAGTGGTCTGCGGGTGTCGAGCGCTATGCCGTTTGACGGAGGGTCACCAAGTAGGGATCACGTGCGTGGCGAATACTTGCCACGCCGTCACAAGAGCGAGGGCGGTTGTGTTCAGCGTGCGGAGGCAGCAGCGATGCGGCTTTGCTGATGTCGACTGCGGTCCATCGGGTGGCTCGGTTCTCCGCCTGAGCAGCGCGTCGGGGCTCTGGGGAGCTCGCCTGCCAGAGGCAGGGATGGGCGGATACCGCTGCTGTTGTCAATGCGGCGTCGCAACTCGGTGGCTTCGCATGCCTAGGCACAACGCCTGTATCACTCGGAAGGCAGTACGTGAATCAGCGTCGGTCAAGTCACAGCGTCCCCGAGCCCGGCCTGCTTGCCGGTCACTCGCGTTCGCTTCGCGGAGGTCAGTCTGAACGTGCGGGTGAAGAATCAGCTGCTGGGTCGAGGCCATCGAGCTCGGTTCGGGTCTACGCGACGTTTTTTGCCGTTTTGGGGGGCGCCGTAGCCGCTGCGAGCCTGTCCACAGCACACGAGGCGCAAGCGGCGGAACACGCTGGGGGCGGTGCTGACGACATGGTCACTCCGCTTGCGTCGATCAGCCATGTTGCCTTCGGAGAGGGGGAGCGTCAGGCGGGTGCGTCCGAGTCTTCGAGGCTGCTGTCCGCTCCGCAACCGACGGAGCGACCGGTGTCAGAGGAACTGGCCGACCTCAACAAGAGTGTCCGCCTCGGTGAGCAGCGTGCAGAGGCGGAGGCAGAAGCGGCCCGGCAACGAGAAGCAGCCGAACGCGAGGCGCGACGCAACCGGGTGGTGTGGCCGGTGGAGGGCCGTGTGACCTCGAAGCCCGGCGCTCGTTGGGGACTGACGCACTACGGACTCGACATCGCGAACAGCATCGGCACCCCGATCCGCGCCGTTAAGCGCGGCACCGTCCTCGAGGCCGGGCCCGCCAGTGGATTCGGCCTGTGGGTCCGGTTACAGCACGATGACGGCACGATCACTGTCTACGGGCACATCAATCGGGCGTTGGTCACCGAAGGCGAACGCGTCGATGCGGGCGATGCCATCGCCGAAGTGGGAAACCGCGGCCAATCGACGGGACCGCACCTGCATTTCGAGGTGTGGGACGCCGACAGTCGCAAGGTCAACCCGTTGGCGTGGCTGCAGAACAACGGTGCGCAGCAGTGATGGCGGGTCGGTCCGGTCAGTCTGGGCCGGGGCCGGAACGCTTCGTTCATCCGTGTTGTGGGCTTGGGTGCGGCAAATGTGAGGTAGGAAGCCCCCATGTCGCGATGGCCGCGGGAAAATCGGGTTGTGCGGAAGACCGAAAGCGCCAGCGGTGACCAGATGGGTGCGCTTCGGTGTCGTCCAGTTCGCCCGCCCGTCACGGTTTGGGCAGCGACCGGTGAAGTGGAACCGATACTGGGTGAGTAGGAGAGTCCCGTCCCGGAAGCGCGACAAGCTGCTGTTCCAATGGCGAGAGCGACGCCGAACAGTGCAAGCTTTACCGCAGCAGCGCTGGGATAGTGCGAGGCCGAACGCCGCAGTGCGCTTCGTTTCGCAGTTTGATCACCACTCGGCTCCTGGGTAGTTGCGATGATCGGCCGGTTCGATCTGAACAGTCGGGTGCGGGATGGCGTAGTCCTGGCGCAAGACTCTTTGGGCACGGTCGAGCACGGCGTGATGATCGCTTCCTCGGTTGACGGAGAGGTGTGCTGAGGCTACTTCCATCTCGGATGTCAGCGTCCACACGTGCAGGTCGCGGATCTCTTGCACGTCGGGGATGTTCGCCAGATCCGCCCGCAACGCCTCGACGTCTACGTGCGAAGGGGCGGCTTGGACGAGTACCCGCAGCTGCCTGGAGGCCGAGTCGGATGGCGCGAGGCACGGCGAAGAGTCCGACCACGGCGCCGATCATCGGGTCGACCCATGTCCACTCGGTGGCCATCATCAAGAAACCGCCCGCCAGCACGCCGAGGGAAGTAAACATGTCGGCGACCACTTCGAGGTAGGCGCCACGCAGGTTGAGGCTCTGGTCGGCGCCGGCCCGCAGCAGCCCGAAGGCCGCAAGATTGACGATGAGACCAATGTCGGCCACCACGAGCAGCGGGACAGATGGCACCTCGACCGGATTGGCGAGGCGGTCGATGGCCTCCCACAGCACGTAGATCCCCACGCCGGTCAGGAGGACGGCGTTGGCCAGTGCGGCGAGGATTTCGAGTCGGTGCAGGCCGAAGGTGTGGCCACTCGAACGCTGGTCACGATTGGCCGCTGAGATCGCTGCAAGTTCCATGCCGAGGCCGGCGACGTCGGTGAGCATGTGCCCGGCGTCGGAGAGCAGGGCGAGCGACCCCGTGACGACCGCCGTAACTACCTCAACGATGAGGAATGTGGCCGTGAGCCCCAGCGCGATCCGCAACTGGGGCAGATACCGCGCGCCAGCGCGGACGGCTGCTGTTCCGTGCCCGTGCCCGCGGCTCATCGTGCGCCTTCCCCGCTCCGCAACTAAACGCATGCGCACATCGCAATGTATTTACAATAATGCCGTTCGGCAGTGCACGGGCCGACGCACGTCCTACGGGCAAGCGCGTTGAGCTGACGGTGCGGTCGCGAGGAAATTAGCCGAGGAACTGGTCGTAGAGCAGATAGCCGTTCAGGCTCACGATCACGGATGTGATGACGGTCATGAGCGCCGTCATCCTCCGGGAATTGGTGAAAGAGCCCATGATGGCCGAGTCCCGGGTGATGAGCAGGAGCGGTAGCAGCGCGAACGGGACGCCGAAGCTGAGGACGACCTGGCTGAAGTTCAGGACGTCGGTGGCGTTCATGCCTAGGGCTATCACGAGGATCGCGGGCAGCATGGTGATCAGTCGGCGCAGGACCAGCGGAATCCGGAGGTTCAGGAACCCCGCCATGACGACCTGGCCGGCGAAGGTGCCGACGCTGGACGAGGAGATCCCAGAGGCCAGCAGCGCCACGGCGAAGATCAAAGCCGCGGAGCCTCCCGCGAGCGTGGCGAGCCCCGCGTGGGCGCCTTCGATGCTCCCGACGTCGGTGTTGCCGCTTCCGTGGAACAGCTTCGCCGCGACCATGAGCATGGTGAGGTTGATGGCTCCGGCCAGGCCGAGAGCGACGATGACGTCCCAGCGCTCGAACCGGATGACTCTTCTTCGGTCTGCGTCGTCAGAGCAGGAAACGCGGCGGCTCGTCAACGCTGAGTGCAGGTAGACGACGTGGGGCATGACGGTGGCGCCGATGATCCCCACGGCGAGGTAGGCGCTGCCTGTGCCTGGGAGCGTCGGTACGAGGCCGGCGAATGCTTGGCCCGCGTCGGGTCCGATGTGCAGAAGTTCGTAGGTGAAGCCCCCGATGATGAGCAGCAGCATCGCTGCGATAGCTCGTTCGAACGGTCGATAGCCGCGGGCCTGCAAGCCGAGAACGATGAACGCGACCACGGCCGTGATCAGCGCCGCAGGAAGCATGGGGACCCCGAACAGCAGGTAGAGCCCCAGCGCGGCGCCGACGAACTCGGCGACGTCGGTCGCCATGGCGACGATCTCGGCCTGCAGCCATAAGACCCATCGGATCGGGGCCGGGTACCTGTCACGGCACACTTCGGGCAGGGTCTTGCCGGTGACGATGCCGATTTTGGCGGATAGGAACTGCACGGGCATCGCCATCAGGTTCGCCAACACCACCACCCAGACCAGTGCGTAGCCGAACTCGGCCCCGGCGCTGATGTTGGTGGAGAAGTTTCCCGGGTCGACATAGGCGATCGCGGCAATGAAGGCCGGGCCGAGCATCGCCACCACGCCACGCACGCGCCCCCTCGCGAGCACGTCACTGACGGCGTCGGGCGCGGTTTCGGTGGTCGGTTCTTGGGTCGTGCTCATTGAGGCTCCACGAGGCTTGCAGGAGGGATGGTGCAGGCTTCATGCCCTGGGGAGGTGCTCGCCGAGGTGCTGAGCCATCCGGCTGATCAACGTTTGGGAAGCCGCACGCTCCAACGCGACGGCGTCGGCATACGCGCGTTCTCTGGAACAATCCAGTTCGCCTACCAAGTACTGCTCAATGAGAACGCGGCGCCGCAGCACAGTCAGCGTTGAGCTCATTCCCAAGCGCGTCATCGAAATGGATCCGTACGGCGCATGCTCGACGAATCCCCGCTCGCGCAACTTGCTCACCATGCCACTGGCTGAGGACGGGCTGACTCCAAGCTCCCGAGCCAGGACCGTCGTCGTCACCTTGCGGCCACACTCAGTCAAGTCGTAGATCGCCCGCAGGTAGTTCTCTCGCGCATGCAAGTGACCTTTCGTTGCACCGGGCATGGAGTTACGGTACACCGAAAACTCAACTTCGATTCGCTCAAATTGGTGCACGTGGGCAGCGTTAGTCTCGCGAGGTCGAGGATGCAGGAAACGTGTCGCCGTTGAGGCTTGGCCGTACTTATGGGGCCAGGCTCAGTTCGCAGGCCAGAGTCAGCACGGTCACAGGGCCGAAGGCCGTGACCACGGCGATGAGGAACCAGGACACCAGCGTATGAGCACGCAGATGTGGGGAGTTGTCCGGATCGAGCAGGTAGGACATCCGGGTATCCATGCTTCCGCCGGTGGCGCCCAGGGCAGTGCCTGGCATCGTGCCGTGGTCGATCATCCGCGACAGGGCGGAGGCCACCTGGTCTCGCCCGCACAACTTGCTCGCGCGTTCGTCGGCCTGTCGCTCGAGCAGCAGCTCGATCTGCTCGGGCAACGCGCGGAAGAGGGGAAGGGGGACTGCCCTGGAGAGTCCCAATGCCAACGAGGTCAACGCGTGATGATGCCTGGAAAGGTGCGCCCGTTCATGGCTCAGCACGGCTTCAAGCTCGCGGGTGGTGAGAGTCTGCAACGCACCTGAGCTGATCACGATTGGGGGCGTCGCCTCGGACAGGCAGAAGCAGACCGGTTTCGGATAGGGAACGACGATTGCGCCAAGGCGAGCGTCGTGGCGACCAAGTCGCTCGACGGTGCGCGAGTAGAGACGTGTCTGGTTACGCAGCTTGGACCGGTTCCGGGCGAGTATGAAGGCCAGGTAGACCACGGCCGCCGTTGCCGCGACCGTGGCGGTGAGTGCCGCGGTACCCGGTCGGTGCAGCATGCCGATGCACCCTGCTAGTAGGGGCCCGCTGAATGGCTGGGTGCGCGCGGCGAGCCACAAGTGCGCATCGAGCAGGGCCAGTGGGCCCGCGGCGAGCAGCATGGTGAGCGAGGCACCGGCGGCACCGAGCCATGCGATCAGGCCGAGGGCAGGTGCGGCGAGCATTCCGTGATATCTGCGGAGCAGGCCTGGCGCAGTAGCGGCCACCAAGACCGCACCGCTGATCAGTCCGACAGCCGGTGGTGTCATTTGCGCCTGCCTGCGTTCGAATCGGGGCGACGGGTCCGTGTCGTCTGATCTTGGGGGACCAGTGCTGTGGCGTACCGCCACGATAGCGGTTTGCGGAAGAGAGCCGACGGTGTGCACCACCTGTGGTCTCGAACTCGAGTCCCGGACTATCGGCTGCGGGGTACGGTTACAGCAGTACTAGAGTGCGTAGTATCGGCTCTCGGGTTGATCTGCACAGACATGCGGATTCCTTGTCGACGTGAAAGGTAGTCGCCACGTGAGATCGTCGAGCCCAGCCTGGATTCTGAAGCCTCGGACGTCCGCGTTCGTGCTGGCGGCCTTGTTGCTCGCCTATTTGATGCTGATGGCTGGCCGGGCGGTCGTCATGATCGTCAGTGGACAGCCGGTGTTCGTTGTCTTGGGGTTGGCTGTCTTTGTGCTGCCTGTGCTCGGGGCAGTGCTGGTCGTCGATCAGTTGAGATTCGGTGCGAGCTCTGAGCGGCTGGCGCGGCGGCTCTACGCCGAGGACGAGCTGCCGGACGTCTCGCATTTGCCGTGTCGGCCCTCGGGACGGGTCGAGAGGGAGGCGGCCGACGCCTGGTTCGACGAGAAGCAGACGGAACTGGAAGCCGGTCCGCAGGACTGGCGCCGATGGGTCGCCGTGGCCCACGCCTACGGCCTCGCTGGCGACCGCAAGCGAGGCCGCTGCACGATGCGCCACGCGGTTGAACTCGAGCAACGGGAACGGGCGTTGTAGGCGTTGTGTCGAGCAGGCCATTGATCCGCGAGGACGCCTGTTTAATCCGAAGAAGATCGAGAGGCCGGGAAAGTCGATGAGCTCTCGCCAACTCATGTTAGTGCTGTTCCGAACGGCGGCGTTTTTCGTGGTGGGGCTGGTTGTGGCTTTTGCCTATGACTGGTCATGGTTCGAGGTGGGCCCCGTCGTTCTGACCGGGGCGGCATCGACTGTGCAACTCGGTGGCGTCCTTTGGCTACGTTGGTCGGAACGAAGAGCCGTGGCGATGGGGCCAGCGCTGAAACTCGACCAGACGTTGCTGGGGTAACCCGTGCTCCGACTCCCTACGGGCTTTCTACGGGAAGAACGGAACCCGGGGACGGCGACGAGCGGCCGGAGTTGGCCGGAGGCGATCTTCAATTCGGTCTGGAGTCGCGCAATCATCGTCGCTGGTGGGGGCGCTGTGTTGTATGCGGCGACTCCCCCGCGGGCCTTGTGGTGGCTTGCGCCGTTGTCGTTCACTTTGCTGGCCTTGGGCATGAACGGGTGCCGAGCGCGGGGCGGATTCGCCCTGGGCATCGTGTTCGGGAGCTCCTACCTGCTGCCGTTGCTGAAGTGGTTCTACGACTTCCTTGGACCCGAGTTCGGGGTATGGCCGTGGTTCGGCGTGGTTGCCCTTGAGTCGTTCTTTTTCGGACTCGCTGGGGCAGGCATCTGCTGGGTTCGCCGCATGCCTGGTGCGCCGGTGTGGATGGCCGCCCTGGTGGTGGGTTCCGAAGCGTTGCGGTCGCGACTGCCGTTCGGGGGTTTTCCGTGGGGGCGAATCGGGTTCACGCAGTCGGAAGGTGTGTTCTTGCCGCTGGCTGCATTGGGTGGAGTGGCGTTGGTGGGCTTTGCCGTCGCACTCGTCGGCTTCGGACTTGCCGCGTTCTTGTTGCGCTTCCGGGGTCCTACCTCGTCGTGGGGTGGCGCAGTTGCGGCGGCCACGATTCCGGTTGTGGCCGGTGCGGCGTCGTTCCCGTTGATGGCAACGGGAAGCGAAGGTCGAACCGTCAATGTCGCGATCGTTCAGGGCAATGCCCCTGACCTCGGCGTCGGGCTCATGGACGAGAGCGCTGAGGTGCGAGCCAATCACATCACCGAGGCCGAACGGCTCGTCGACGACGTTGGCGCGGGGCGACTCCCGAAACCGGATATGGTGATCTTCCCCGAATCCTCTAACGCTTTCGGTCCTACTCGTGACGACAGACAGCTCGACCGTATTGCCGATGAGTTGGACGCTCCACTGGCGGTCGGTGGTATCGCCTCCGACAACAGGAGCGGTCTCAGCAACCGGATGATTCGCTGGGTGCCAGGGGTCGGAGCGATCGATGAATACGCCAAGCAGCAGTTGGTGCCGTTCTCGGAGTTCATCCCGTTACGGCCGGTCGCCGGCGCTGTGACACCTTTCGTCGAGAACTTTTCGCAGGATATGCAGCGGGGTGACCAGCCGGGTGTCCTCGACATGTCCTCGACGCGACTCGGGCTCGCCACTTGCTATGAAGTTGCCTACGACTACGTGCTCAGGGAGGCTGTGCGGGAAGGTGCGCAGCTTCTCGCGGTGCCGACGAACAACGCGTGGTTCGGGCGCACGGAGATGACCTACCAGCAGTTGGCGATGTCGAGCTTGCGTGCGGTCGAACACGGCCGCGCAGTTGTCGTGGCGTCCACGAGCGGTGTGAGCGCGGTGGTCCAACCCGATGGCTCGCAAACGTGGACCACTGGCCAATTCATTGCTGAGCACCTCGTGGCGCGGGTACCGCTCAGCTCTGGGGTCACGTTTGCAACAAGGCTCGGAAGCGCGCCCGAGTGGTCATTGACTGCTTTGGGCGGGGTAGCAGTTCTGATCAGCCTCCGACGTCGGCTTGGTAGGACGTCCGGTAACTGACACCAAGGGACTATTGATACGCGGGCGACGAAATTTCAACAGGTGCCGTCAGCCGTCCGAGCGGTGTATTGGGCATGTGGTGCAACACTTTTGAGTGGTAAATGGGCCTTCGGGCTCGACTCTGTTCGGATCATGGGTGTCGGCCGATAGTCGAGCGGACCGGTGGCGCTACCGCGTTGGTGGACCGAACGGATGGCTACGTCAAGAGCTGGGCGTGGGGGCGTGACCTGACGCTCCAGTTATTTGTGGACTTCCACCCGTCGTTGGGAAGCCCCGTCAAGCAGGCGAGAGTGCAGTACTTGCGTGATTGCTGGGTCAAAGACGTCAGCGACGTCGACAACATCGAGATCCTAACCCCTGACTGGGGCTGCTGAAGGGATGTGTGACACCTTTGATCGCTTGTTGAAGTGCAAGCTGGAAG